>JAVYOO010000006.1 GCA_038734275.1 Archaeoglobaceae archaeon | reverse complement strand
TAGGCACACCCTGCATGATCTCCGCATTGAGAAGAATGCAGAAAGCATTTAAGAAATTCGAAAGGGTTAAGCTTGCAATCGGTCTCTTCTGCACAGAGAACTTCTACTACTCCCAGCTAAGCGAATTTTTGCTCAAGAACAAGAACGTTGATCTCAAGACAGTGCTCAAGACCGACATAAAGAAGGGCAAATTCATAGTGAAGAAGGCTGACGGAGAGCTAAGCTTTGCTGTCAAGGAACTCGATGCCATAGTTCCTTCAGGTTGCAAAGTCTGTCAGGACTTCTCTGCTGTAGAGAGTGACTTGAGCGTTGGAAGTGTAGGCAGTGAAGCGGGATTCTCAACCGTTGTAGTGCGAAGCGAAATTGCAAAGAGAATCGCTGATGCTATTAAAGCCAAGGGCTATGCTGAATTCAAGGAAGCGAGCATCGATGCAGTCAAGAAGCTCTGCGACTACAAGGTTAAGATCCATCCTTATCAGCAGAGGAAAGAGGAAAAGAAAGAAGAGAAGAAGCCTGAAGCTCAGTAGATCCCAGTTCTCTCTTTTATTATTTCCATTGCTTTCTTCTCTCTTTCTCCACCGCACTTCTCGATTATTTCGTAGCATTCCCTGATTTTTTTCTCAAGCTCTGGATCTCTATTTTTAACGTATCTCGTGGCATGCACGAGGGCTTCAATTACCGCATTAAAACCCCTGTTCACAGCTCTCAGCTCATTGCGAATAATTTTGCCATTTAGAAGTCTAAGATCCGCAAAAAGTCCATTTAGCTTTGCTTCGAATTCGCAATAAGCCAAAGTTCCTTTTATGATTGGGGGGTTTAGAATTTCAAAGAATTCTTCGCTGAGATCGTCGAATGCGGAAATTGCAAATATTAAGGGATCTTTTATGATGTTGGCAACAAAAAAGCTTCCTTTTTCGACATTTTCTCTTGTATGTGAGGTGTAAAGTTTTGCTTTCGCCTTTGTTCCATTTTCGTCTTCAACTATGATCCCGATTGGGGCAGTGTTCAGTATTTCACCTTTAGTGATCACGATCACTTCATTTATCCCATTCCAGAGTCCGAAGTCCTTTAGCCTCAACCTTCCACCCCTCAAGCAACGCAAGGTAGATCGAACTTGCAACAAGATCTGCAATTGTGCCGGGGTTTATTCTCTCAGCTATCAGTAACTCATCGAGTTTTCTGAAATCTTCTATGCTTTTAGACTCAAATGCTTTCCTCGCGAGTTTCATGACTTCTTCTGCAACGCTGAACCCTTTTTTTGCAATTATAAGGGTGTCCGGATACTCTGAGAGAAGTTTGTGATAAAGCAAGACGATAGTGTCGTTTACATCGAATTCAGAATTCAGAATAAATTTAGCCCCTTCTTGGCTGATCGGATAGCCATTAAGAAGTTCATAGGCGATCAAATTCTCTTTTGGAGAAAGCTTCATCCATTCGTAAACATTCAATTTTTCCTCGAAGATCTTCTTGAGCGTGTTGCGGTGCTCCAATGAGAGGTTCTCAGCTTTCAAAACTCTCGGCTTGCAAAGTTGAAATGCCTTGAAAATGTTTAACGAATCTCGAAAATTGGTATTTTTTAGAAACTCGACCGCTTTTGCTCCCGCTTCTGCAATGCTTTTTGATTTCCAGACTGCAACAAGTGGGAAAAGCAGTAGAAAGGCTCCAAAATGCACATTTGTTTTTACTCCAAATTCTCTGCCCTTCTCAACAGCTTCAAGGATATGAAGACGCCCATACCTCGCAGTTTTCAGAAAGAATGGAAAAGCAGAAACTGCGGAGACAAAAAAATCCTCATAACGCAGATCTTCGAAATTGTGCTCTCTGTCCACATTTCCTGCTTTTGGATTAGCAGAAACTTCCAGTAATAGTGAAAGAACCGCAGAAATTGCGGAATCCTCGGGGCTCTTCAGCATATTAAAAATTTTGAAAAATTTACTTCAATTTTTCTTCTATCAGCTTTGCGAAGTTTTCATAACTTCTGTAGCCAACAACCATCTCACCATTTATGAAGAACGTCGGAGTTCCCGTGACGCCGTAGCTCTGTGCATCCATAGCGTCTTTTTCAACCTCACTGCGATACTTTTCTGAATCCAAGCAATCCCTGAACTGCGTTACATTTAGCCCGAGTTCTTCTGCGTAGTCGTAGAATAGACTCTCATTTGAATACCATTCGCTCTGTCTCTCAAACAGCAGGTAATGATACTCCCAGAATTTGCCCTGCTCCATTGCACAGTTTGCAGCCATTGCAGCCTTGATTGATATCTCTCCATGGACTGGCAGATCTCTGAAGACAAGCTTTACAACATTGCTGTAGTTCTCCAAGATCTTTTTCTCGACTTCTAAGGCAAATTTAGCACAATAAGGGCATGCGTAATCCGAGAACTCGATAATTGTCACTTTTGGCTTCTCCGCACCGATCCAGGGATCGTCATCTTCGCTTACATTTATTGGTTCTCTTTCAAGACTCATGAAATACTCTTCCAAGGCAATCTTTTTGCCATCAGCAGATAGATAGTATCTCGCGGTTGTAAGTGTTCCGTTTTCGTCATAGAATTCGAGGTTCACGAGGTAGAACTCGCCAGCGTAAGTGTAGTTCTTCACCCTTACACTAATATTGGGATAAGACATCTTAACCTGTCGATTGATCTCTTCGAGAGCTTTGCTCAAATTCTTTGAAAAGTCCTGCGATTCATTTTTTCCGCTCGGAGTTATTTGCATCAGATTTAATAGCAAGAAACATGCTACAAATCCTATCGCTATTCCAGCGATCAACATCGCCAACTCTTTTGCGTTTTTCATGCGCTTAATTCGAGTATGTTCATATATATTTTATCCACAAGTGATCCATTTTTAGCCAAAAATAAAATGGAATCAGGAAATAAACCTTTCCAATCTCTTTAAAAATTCTGCTATTCTCTCCCTTGAAGTAGCGTAGCTCAATCTGACCCATTCACTAAAAGCAATGCCAAATGCAGAGCCAGGAGTTAAGGCTACGAATTCTTTTCTGAGAAAATCTTCACAGAACTTGTCTCCGTCTTTTCCAACGTTCATGAATATGTAAAATGCTCCTTTAGGCGGAGCGTATCGAATTCCGAGCTCATCGAGCTTTTTCATGATCATGTCTCTTCTTGCTTTGAACTCCGCAACCATTTGCTTTATGAAGCTCTCATCGCTCTTCAAAGCTTCGAGTCCAGCGTATTGCACGAAAGAAGTTGGATGACTCACCGAGTGTGATTGCATCACGTTCATCTTCTCAATGATCCACTTTGGAGCAACTGCATAACCAAGACGCCAGCCCGTCATCGAATACGTCTTGGAGAACCCGTTAATCGTTATAGTCCTTTCGAACATTCCATCGAAGCTTGCCAGACTGTAGTGCGCACCTTCAAAGATTATTTTTTCGTAGATCTCGTCTGACATCACAAGCAAGTCTTTGTCTACTGCGAGATCTCGAACCTTCTTTAGAAATTCCTTGCTATAGACTACGCCCAAAGGATTGCTTGGTGTGTTTATTACAACCATTTTCGTGCTTGAGCTGATGTAATCTTCAATCGGAGCGTCGCTGAAATCTTCGTTGTGTGGAACCCAGATCGGTTTTCCGCCAGCCATCAGAACGCATGCCTCGTAGCTAACCCAAGAAGGATCAAGCAAAATGACTTCGTCACCCTCATCAATTAGGCACATCATCGCTTCGAAGATCGCATATTTGGCTCCGGGTGTAACGATCACGTTGTCCGCAGTAGCCGGGACGCCGTTTTCTTTTTGCATTTTTTCGGCAATTGCGTTTAAAAGCTCTGGAATGCCCTTTGTTGGAGTATAAAACACTTTACCCTCATTCATCGCCTTGTATGCAGAATCTATGATCCTCTGCGGAGTTTTAAAGTCCGGTTCACCAACACTCATGTCGACTACGTCTTTTCCTTCCTTAGCGAGCTGTTTTGCTATTGAAGAGATCTTAAGCGTGGCTGAAGGCTTTACAGCATCAATCCTTTTTGCCACTTTCATATTCTCTCAGCCTCTTCACAAGCTTCACCGCTGCCTCTACCGCACGCTTTGCGTAGTCAACTCTTTCAGCAGCAGCGATTCTGCCCATTCCAGGACCGCTGATGCCGAGCGTTACAGGCTTTCCGTATTCTATGCTCAGATCGACAATTTTTCTTGAAGCATGCTGAGCAACGATCTCGTCATGCTCTGTTTCGCCCTCGATCACACACCCTATAGCAACGACAGCATCAACATTACCTTTTTCGAGCATTTTCTTAACTGCTATGGGGATATCAAAAGTGCCGGGAACTCGAATTATCTCGGAAACTTCAGCACCAAGAAATTCTGCATGCTCCTTTGCGAGGATCTCCATCATGTAGGTTATATCTCTGTTGAATTCTGAAACCACGAAACCAAGCTTTATCTTCTGGCTCATGCTCTAAGATCTGCACAGGCTTTTAATACTTGTCGGAAATTTGCTTTATTAAACTCAAAATTGCACTTCGGAACACAAAGATTCATGTGAAGGTTGCAAAAAGGTTTTAATTAGCAAAGAACAGTTTTATCCAGCTTTTAAACGTTTAAACGAATGTTGAAGTTCTTAAACCTTCCAATAAGGCTCATGAGGAGATCTTTGAGTAGTTGGGCTTTTTTGTCATCTTAGGAATTTAGATGACGTTTATGGAGCGAAATCGGCTGGATTCTATCTATGCAAATCATTCTGGAGGCAATGGGCAAAAAATTACAGTTTGCGACTTCTCTAAATTTTGTTTTTCAAATGCAACTTCTCTATCGAGGACGTAATCTGGGAGCAATAGTATACTATTTTAGATATTTAATTTTAAACTCTAATGTGTATTAAAACAGCCCGAATTCGATTCGGATGAGTAATAATTAAATTCACTGCATACTGCTCAGAAGGCTCATAGAAAAGCTTAAATACTCTAATACTATCAAGTCGATTGGTGCGAGGAGATGTTCGAGACGTCTGAATTGGAATTGGTTGGATATAAACAGAGCTCTGGGAGAGCGGGCGGGTTAAATCTGGCTTCTGAGGGCAGATTTTTGCCAAAAAAAGTCTTCTTTACCTCAGGGGTTGGAAGACATAAAGATGCCCTTGTTAGCTTCGAACTCGCTCTGAGAGATGCGGGAATCGAAAAATTCAACCTTGTAACGGTTAGCAGCATCTATCCGCCTGGGTGCGAGCTAATCACAAAAGAAGATGGCTTAAAGGAGCTTTATCCAGGGCAGATCGTTTTCTGCGTAATGTCGAGAATGACAAGCTGTGAAAAGGGCAAGAAAATCTTTGCAAGCGTTGGAGCTGCAATTCCAGACACGCCCTTGCTTAACGGCTACCTTACCGAATACCACGGCTATTGTAATGGCGAAGAAGGAAAGCACGCTGAAGAAATGGCAGCCTACATGCTAAGGACTGCGTTTGACATCGAACCGGCAAAGACCTTTAACATCACCGCTACTGCTGAAGTGGAGGACTACACTACGGTGGTTGCAGCTGCGGTTTTTGTGATCTGAAATGGAGCATACTGCGCCAATTGAAGTGAACAATAAAAGTTTTGCAGATCTTTTGCACTCAATGACAAAAACTGGTTTTCAGGGTAGAAGGCTTGGCTTGGCATTTGAAATCTGGCTTGAAATGCTAAAAGAGGAGCGAATTACAATTTTGATGGGACTCGCCGGAGCCATGGTTCCGGCGGGGATGAGGAAGACTATTTCTTGGATGATCAGGAATAGATTTATCGACGTGCTTGTTTCCACCGGAGCAAATCTTTTCCACGACATTCATGAGGCTTTGGGCTTCAAGCACTACTTGGGTAGCGATGCGGTGAATGATGAGGAGCTTTACAGAGAGGGTATAGACAGAATTTACGACGTCTTCGCACACGAGAAAGAATTCAACAAAATAGATTTCTTGATCTCTGAGATCTTCGCTGAACACGAGGGAATTTACAGCTCAAGAGAGATAATTGAAAAGATAGCTGAAAAGATCAGAAAAAATGCGAAGGAGGATTCAATAGTGATCTCAGCTTATGAGGAGGGCGTTCCAATATTTTGCCCGGCGATTGCCGATAGCTCCATAGGTATTGGAGCTTCCTTAGCAAATAGGAGATGCATCGTTGACACTATTAAAGATGTTGAGGAGCTAACTGAAATCGTTGCAAAATCAGAAAAGACAGGTGTAATCTATATTGGTGGTGGAGTTCCAAAGAACTTTATTCAGCAAACTGAAGTGGTTGCAAGATTGAAGGGCTACGAAGTCGATGGACATGATTATGCAATCCAGATTACTACTGACTCGCCTTACTTCGGCGGTTTGAGCGGTTGCACCTTCGAGGAGGGAATAAGCTGGGGAAAGATAAACTGGAAGAGCAAAAAAGTTCAGGTTTTTGTAGATGCAACTATAGCATTGCCTATTCTGGCTCACGGTTTATTGGGTGCGAAGAGGAACGCTTATCCAGTCTTTTCATTTGAGGAAGGAGTTAAATTGAGCTTTTCTCAAAGGACTTAGTCCTTAAGGCCTTCTCGATAGCTTTTTCCACGGCTTTTTTGTGTGCATTTGCAGCCTTATGAATTCCACCTTGCAACCCTCTCGAAGCTATGCATGGAAAGATTTGCGTGTAATAACCTGCTTTCGATGGAGCTTCTTCAATATTTAGTCCTTTTATCTTTTCTGCGACGTAGTAGGTTGATCCACAAAACGAAGATCTTTTCACCTTCACATCTTTAATTATGCCATTTTCAACCTCTATTTCAAATTCAGGGCTTCCAAAGAGTTCAAAAAACTCCGAGCCTTCAATTTTTGGAGTGGTGCAGCAAATCTCCTCCCAGAAGACTTTAACTCCTAATTTGTCCCCCTCGTCCTTTAGCTGTTTGTATGATCCGCTTTTTGTCCCACCCGATATTATAACGAGTTTGATTCCCCTTTCTGAAGCCTGTCGTATAAGTTCGAGATTGAGATCAGGATGCAGGAGATATGAAACTATCAAATCTGGCTTAAAATCTTCCGGAAGTTTCAGATAATCTTTTGGATTCTCAATTAGCATTGGCAACTCCTTTTCGACTTCATAGACCTTTACATCGAAAAACCTCGAAAAAAGTTCAATTGCTCTTCTGTTCTTCCCCTTTCTTACAACAACCCCTATCTGCATAATCTTTCAATTTCGGTCTTTATCTCTCTAAAAGGTTGGAGATCGCAAAGCTTGTAGGGTGGTATGTTGTTGATGTCAGCCTTTATGAAACACTCGCTAAACGGAATTTTTCCCAAAATAGGGTGTCTGATTTTCTCGAGCAACTTTTTAGCTTCTTCAGACTCAATAAACTTGTTTATAACAACCCCAATTTTCTCAATTCCTATATCCTTGGCAAGTTTCTCAATTCTTTCAAGTGTCTCAAAAGCCCTGCTTCCGGGCTCAACAACTGCTATCAGCAAATCCACGCCCCTTGCAGTTCCCCTGCCAAGATGTTCAATCCCCGCTTCCATGTCTAAAATAAGAACGTCTTTCTCTCTGAAAATTGCATGTCTTAGAATTGCCCTTAAAAAGGCATTTTCCGGGCAGAAACAACCCTCACCACCTTTCTCAATCGTTCCCAAAACAAGAACTCTAACACCATCCTCGTTGTAGACAGAGTAATTTTCGAAAATGTCATCAACTTTTGGATTTAATTTGTATGTCCCTAAAGGCCCAACAACTCGTTCTTCTATTACTTCTTTTAACTCGGCGAGTGGTTTTAATTTAGTTCTTATCCCAAGAGCTGAAGGAAGATTCATTGCGGTATCGCAGTCAATCGCAGTAACCCTATAACCGTCTTTGGCAAATAAATGCGCGAGGATCGCTGAGAGAGTTGTTTTTCCAACGCCTCCTTTGCCTGACACTGCTATTTTCATAATTGTAAGTTCTCCTGGCGTATAAAAAACTTTTAGATTTAATTTGTTTGGCTCAACAGCTCAAGGTTAGTTATTTGATGAATTTTAGAGTAAATTTTAAATATTCGATGGATTAAAGATAATCAATGCTAAATACGCGGGAGTTCTACTCCAAGCTTGGCTCAGGAGTATGTGTTGTGAAGGAGGGTAAAATTTTAGAAACGTATCTTTTGGGGGAGGAAGAAATCCAGAAAATTGAAAAGATCTCCTCAATGGTATCTAATTTTCCAAAGGATTTTGAAACAGGTATTGTAGAGTTTGGTGAAAATTCCAGATTTGCAGTTTTTCGCATGGAAGATTTCTTTCTAATCTTTCCGGTGAGGACAGACAACGTAGCAGAAATAATGCGCAAGAGGGAAATGATATATGGGGCTCAAGTTTTACATAGTTGAGAAAGATGGAAAAGTTGAATCAGAAGGGGTTGAAGAGAAAAATCTGTTTAACAGGCTCAGGGAGTCTGGTATAAAGAAAGCGATATTGTTTGGTAAGGACATAGCAATCTATTTCGAAACCCTTGGAGATAGATGTGTTATGGTTGGTGTGGACAGATTCTCTGCAGGCTTTGCAAAGATTTATGCAAGAAAGATTTTGAAAGAAGAAAAGAAAAAAATAGACTTGAAATCTCTTGAGGACGCCTTTGAGTTTGCAGAGAGGGTTGAAAAGGCAAATTTGGATGAGTTGGCTAAATTAAGGTGATTTAAATGCTCTATGACATTTTGAGTGTTGTTGTTGGGTTTGGTGTCGGGTTTGTGGTTACTTGGAAACTTCTTGAAAGTGGAATGACAAAAGAGGAAAAGATTGCAGAAACTGTGAGAAAAGCGAAGATATCAGAAGTAGTTGAGACGATAGAGAAGTCTGAAGTATCAAATCAGCAACAAGAAGGTCCAAAAACAGTAGAAGATCTTCCAGGATATATTGCAACCAAATATCTCTTGTCAGAAGTTACTTTGCTCACACCCGATGGATTGCCCATTGCTTCAAACAGTTCTACTCCGGACGAGGACACTGCAGAGGGGCCAGAGATTATTAAATTTGCCAAACGCGTGTTGGATTCAGACCGAATCGTTATTGCGGGTGGAGAGAGCAGATTGCTTGTGATGGAAATAAATCCGGAAGTTTTAATTTACGCGAAAACGATGAGAGATATATCACGGCCCGAGATGGAGAGGATAAAGGGTGAATTAAATACAATTCTGGAGGGTTTGATATGATCTGGTTGCTTCTTTCAATTTTGACCCTTTTCGCATCTCTGGGGGATAATTTTACAATTACAATTACCCAACCGGCCCTTATTGAGACAAGCGATTCATGTCTTTTCTTCGTTGAGACGATGAACGGTTCCGCTTACTTACCCGCAGGTTCTTACGTTGTCAAAGTAGGGGCGAGCTGTGAGCCTGGAGTAAAATACGTGACAGCCAATGGGTTGAGAATTGCAGAAGTGAGTGTTACTTCAGATTTGAAGCAAGAAAACCTGAGAAAATATGCAATATGGCTTGAAAGCAAATTAATGGCCATTAGTAGCGAAATTGGGCTTTTGAGGGGAGAAATCGAAAATCTTACTCAAAAGTTAAATGAGATCGAGTCAGAAAAAAGCAAATTAGAAATGGAGAAAAAGACGCTTGAAACGGAATTTTTCAGGTTAAATGAGAGTTATAACTCCTTGAAATTGAGATACGACCTACTTAGCGAGGAATTCGAAAGCAGGGCGATTAAGATATCTCAAATGGAGAGCGAAATTAAAAGCTTGGCGGAGCAGAGCGCAACCTATCGAATAGCCACGTTCTTCTTAGTCTCAATCTTTGTGGGCTCATTCAGTGCAATGGTAATAATGATTCGTAGATCCTAAGGAGTAAATATTTCGCTCGAATTTGTCGTAAAATTTTTTCCAAAACTGGTGTGGAGAATAAATCGATAGCCTAAGTCTGCTTTTCCTCCTCTAAACGCGTCTCCATAGGTTGCATTGACAATTTCGCCAACGAAGAGCGTATGATCTCCAACTTCGACTTCATTTATAACCTTACATTCCAGATTGGCCTGACATTCCTTTATCGAGGGAACCCTTATCTTTTGCGATTTAACGAGAGTAAGTTTAACTTTTGATATTTTATCTTCAGTAGCACCACTTATGCTTCCAGCAATCCAAACATCTCGGAGCAGTTCTATTGTGGGAACCGCAACTACAAATTCTTTGTAATCCTTTATTAACTTGTTAGTGTATCTTTTGTGGCCTACAGAAACTCCCAGCATTTTTGGTTCAAAAGAGAGCGGTATTACCCAGTCAGCAGTCATAATATTGGGTTTTTCAACTCCTGAAACGATTAGATACGTTCTCAGGGGGTATAGTAGTTCAAGCATACTTCTCCCTCTTCTCATTTATTAGGGATATGAAATCGTCAGGCGAATCCAAACACTCGAGCTCTTCTTTAAGGACAAACACAACTGAATTAACCTTCTTTTTCATTTGCCTTTCTGTAATATAGGCAGCATCTATATTCACGATCTGCGAGACTTTGCCTATAATTTGAGCTCTCTTCTCTATTTCTCTAACCTGTTTCAATCCCATAATCACATCGTTATCCTCAACTTTCGAAATGGCATCAAAAGGCGTGTGCTTTACAGTATAAACAGCAATACCAATCTCTCTCAATTTTTCGATAATCTCGTTACTCTCTTCAAATTCTTCCTTTGTAATCTCCTTCTCGTCTCCACGCACGAACTCCGAGAAGTCTATTTTTTCTACCACGTCACCGAAGACTTCTTCAAGCTTTATTGCAACTTCAACACTTGCATCAGCCCCCTCTTCATAATTCTTTACAGTTCTTTTCGATACCCCAAGCCTTTTTGCTGCATCCCCGATGCTTATCCCCATCGCCTCTCTAGCCTTTCGAAGTTTCTCTGCGTTTATCTTGACGTAATAACCGCCGGGGGCAGAATAAATATAGGGAAGTTCTCCGCGGAGGTAATCATAAAAGGTGGCAAGATTGATAACGGGCAGGTCGTATCTTGAATACACAACTCTCCTCTCGAGAAAATCGAATTTGAATTTCTCCCCTATCACGATTGCAATTGCATTCAGGAGTCTGGCTATTTTTCGCATCTCTTCGGCAGTTTCGATCTTCAAAGAATCCACGTTGTATAAAACTTTAATTAAAAGAATTTGCTTTCCTTTTCTGGCTATAAGATCGAAGCATCTTGGCTTAGTATCAAGTAACTCAAGCAATTCATAACCTTCTCTCCGCAGAAGTCTTATAACGGTATTCATTAGTAGGGACTGCATTTTAATCTATGTTGTAAAGAGTAGTATATAAAAATTTTCCGATTTCTTGAAGGAGCAACTTTTAAATCTCAATCAAAATTCTGACATTATGTTTGGAGAAAACATTAAAGACAACTAAAAAGCCTGAGCCTTATTTTTTCAGTAGTCAGAGCATAAATTGAGAGCACGAGAATTGCCATATTGAGCATGTTTCTGTAGATTGGAGGGCGAACGGTGTAGGAACTGGAATCTCTCAGGGAATCAGAAATCTCTCTTCTTTGAGGTCTTCTGGTATCTTTTTCGTCGGAGCGAGATTCAGAGTTTTAATCCAGCTTTTAAGAAGTGATCCACCCCTCCAAGCCTCGATTTTTATCAAATAGTTGTAATCCTTGGGAACTGTGAAATTGAACTCAACAATTTCTGTCTTTCCAATCTCCAGAGTCTTCGAAAACCAGCCTTCATAAGCAAGAATTCCAGATTCGAATTGAACCGCCTTTAAATGAAAATAACGTTGCTGTAGTGGCTCGTGCTTTCCAGATAGATCTCAGTCTCACTTCTGCACTTTCATTCAAAACCCTCTTTGATCAAAGTTTCTTTTAGAAGTAAATTCGTGGTGGACTTGTAGATCTTTGTCAGGATTTCTGCATCGGTCTCTCCATTTACATTTAAAACTTCATGTCTATGTTTTCAATTCAAACTGCTTCAGGTGGCTGTGCAGAAACATCAACAAAAATCGGAATTGCCACCGCGAGCATGAGGATTGCGACCAGAACAGCGAGAACGAGTTTCCAACCCATATCACTCTTCTACAACTATTTAAATTTTTTGATACTTGTCAGCATGGCTAAAAGTGCAAAAAGTTTTTTGCTTACGTTGAATTCTATTGTTATGCTTACAGAATATGCATCCAAGATCCTTGCCTCATTTGATGAGCTTGGTAGGGTTCTCAGGAAAGAAGGTAAAGCCCTAATTATCGAAGACGACCCCCTAAAAGTAGTTATAACAAGAGATCGAATCGAATTCTACGCTTTTGGTGAGTTTCAGGGTTTTGTAAGCAATACCAAAGAAGAACTAAGCGATCTTGTCAGCGAAGAGGCGAAGCTATGGCTTCAGGCATTGGCAAACTTACATTTCAAGAGATTTAGCCTGAGGAAGTGATATGGAGCTCCCGCCATTTCGACCGCCAAGTGAAGCTTTTAGCTATCTGATTAGAGTTGTTAGAGGTTGCAACTGGAATCGATGCGTATTTTGCTCGATGTATAAAGCCATAAAATTTGAGCAAAGGGCGAAGGAGGAAATTCTTAGAGACATTGACGAAATTCCAAAGTATTTTCCGAAATCAAAGTCCGCATTCCTTGGCGACTCAAATCCGCTGATTCATAAGGACATCGCTGAAATCATTCGCTATTTGAAAGCCAAGAGACCAGAAGTAGAAAGGGTTACCGCTTATGCAAGGATAAAGACTATAGCGAACATGCAAGAGGAAAAGTTGGAAGATCTGAAATCTGCTGGGCTTACGAGACTGCATATGGGTCTTGAAAGCGGTGATGACGAAATTCTTGGACTTGTTCAGAAAGGAATAACAGCTGAGGATGCGATTAAAGCGGGAAAGAAAGCGGGCAAATTCTTTGAGACCACTTATTATGTAATAACTGGACTTGGCGGAGCGGAGAGAAGCGAAAGGCATGCGAAGAACACTGCAAGGGTTATAAACGAGGCAAAGCCAACTTTTGTCAGAATAAGAAATCTGACGATAACAAATCCCGATATGGAAGGACTTGTTAAACCGCTTAACGCTGAGGAACAGCTTCTGGAACTCAAAAACCTGATTGAGGGGATAAAAGTTGATACTTACTTCACATGCGACCACGTTTCCAATTATCTTTTTACGGAGCGTGGACCAATTTTTACAGGAGTTCATGGCAGAATTCCAGAGGAGAAGGAAGAAATGCTTAGACTTATAGAGGATACACTCGAGACCGTGAAAGCTCTTAGAAAAGCGGGAGTTGAGGTTTTCACGAGCGATGATATGTTTAGGATGGGTTTGATTTCGCTTTAAATCTGAGGAAGCTTTTCCTTTAGAGTCTCAATCCATTTTTGTGAATTTTTGAAAACAACTAAGAAAGATTGATATATGATGGAGCATTAAGCAATGACATAATAATGGAGGGGTGGAATTGTGAATCCACTTCGCCTATGCATTCTGTTTGCATTTGTTTTGGCGATTTTCACTGTAGAAGCAATTGCAGAGAGTCCGCAGAAAACTCCGGTGGGTTTTGAAAAAATTGGAATTCCAATACACAGAGATTTTCTTTCAGACAAACTTTCGAAGTTGCAAAAAACTGATTTGCACATGCTAAAGGAAAAAATGCGGATAAGATAGGAACACTTTCAGAGAAAGTTAGAGAGAAAAAGATAGTAAAACTTCCAACGGGTGAAAAAGTCGAAGTCGGGATCACAGATAAGGCGGAAATCTTTGTTTTATCTGCTGATGAGAACGTTAAAGTCATGGAAAGGCTCGCGATTCCCAGAGATGTGGATTTGAGGAAAGTGGATGAAAAGCTTTTCAACGTTGAGGCTTTGATAAAAGAGGGCTACGCAGATTCTGAAAGGATTCCTGTAATAGTTGTGGCGGAGAAGGAGAAGATGGGAAATGTTGAGGGAGTTGCAAAATCGCTTGGAAAGGCAAAGAAGTTCGAAATAATTCCCGCAATCTCTCTGGAAGTGAAGAAGGGGGATGATTTCAGAAAACTGCTTTCGATCGATGGAGTAAAGAAGGTATGGCTGGATAGAAAAGTAAGGGCTTTGCTCAGCGAAAGCGTTCCGCTGATAAATGCGACCGAAGTCTGGAACCTTGGATACAACGGTTCTGGCGTTAAAATTGCAATACTCGACACAGGAATAAACTCGAGCCATGGGGATTTTTACTTTGAAGATGGAACGCCAAAGATAATCTATTCTGTCGACCTTACCGATGACGGAACTGCTGAAGATTTAAATGGACACGGAACGCACGTTGCGAGCATCGCAGCTGGAACTGGAAATGAGACAGAGTTTAAAGGAGTTGCCCCTGGCGCCTATCTGATGAACGTAAAGGTTCTCAATCAAAATGGCGAAGGATATGAGAGCTGGATAATTCAGGGAATAGATTATGCGGTTGGCAATGGAGCAGATATAATAAGCATGAGCCTTGGAGGCATTCCAACTTCTGGAGAAGATCCCCTAAGCCTTGCATGCGATGCTGCGGTTGAAAATGGCGTAATCGTTGTTGCTGCAGCCGGAAATTATGGAGATTATTACACGATCTCGTCTCCGGGTTCCGCAAAGAAGGTTATAACCGTTGGGGCAACGGATAAAACTGATCAGATCGCATCTTTTAGCAGTAGAGGTCCAACTCTTGATTATAGAGTCAAGCCGGAGGTAGTTGCACCAGGCGTTGATATAGAGGCTGCGAATTATCAGGGAGGAACTGCAGTGATGAGCGGGACGAGCATGGCAACGCCCCATGTTTCCGGGCTTGCAGCGCTGCTCAAGCAGGCAAGAAACGTGGATCCGGAGACTGTTAAGAACATTATAGCGAGCACCTCAGTCTTGCTTGATTACGATGTCTTTACACAGGGTGCGGGTAGAATAAATGCTCTTGCTGCAATAAATACCGAGCTAATTGCCGAGCCAGCTGTTGTTAGCTTGGGAGTTGCGAATCAGAAGAACTTCACGATCTCCTTCAGAAATCTGAACAGCTCTGCAGATATACCGATCTCGATAATTGCGAACTCGAACTGCAAAGTCTGGCTTAACAGAACAGAGCTTTTAATCCAAGCAGATTCAAAGGCAGAAGTCGAGGTCGGCGTTACCGCTGAAGATCAGAGATTCTGTAGTGGTATAATAGTTACGAACTACACGGTCAGTGGCTCAGACGTTCATGCAGTTTTCGGAATGGTTGTTCCTGTAAGCGAGGAAATAGACAGCTGTAGGGAAATCTCGCATCCCGGATACTACAGGCTTGTAAATAGCATTTCAGGGCTTTTAAGCGATCAGTATTACTGCATAGGAATATTTGCGAATGACGTTGTTTTAGACGGACAGGGATTTTCGATTACAGGCGATCAGAGTGGAGTGGGAATTGGAATTCTCGTTTCGGCGAACAACGTTACAATAACAAATGTTAGCGTTTCTGGATATGGTGGCGGCATCGTTCTCGTGGCTTCCAGCAACAACACCATTGCTGACAATAGTATCTCGAACAATGTGGTTGGAATCTATCTTTGGGATTCCAGCGACAATATCGTAGCTAACAACACTATCTCGAACAATTGGGCTGGAATATATCCCGGTGATTCCAGCAGCAATCTCATCTACAACAACCTTTTCAACAACACGAACAACGTTATTACTAAATTAGCTGCTGGCATAAAAGTGGATACCAGAACTTACAAACTCGTTTACCTTGCGTTTGGATTTGAGGCAATAAACAGCAGTGAAATGAGAGACGAGGTTATGAACAGAACTCTGAACTGGCTTGGATACAGCGGTCAGAGGATTCTGCTGGTGGATGACGACGATTATGCCCACTATGAATCATACTACATTGCTTCATTGAATAATCTTGGCATTGCATATGATTACTGGGACTGCGAAGTTATGGGATCCCCAAGCTACTCTGATTTAAGCAATTATCCAATCGTTGTATGGTTCTTTGGAGATGACTACGAGGAAGTTCTAAATGAAGCTGAAATAGAGGCTTTGGCGGATTATTTGGACAATGGAGGAAAACTATTCATAACAGGGCAGGATATAGGCTACTATTTAGTTGAACTGGGAAATGATCCAGAATTCTATCGAAACTACTTGCACGCTGTATACATCACTGACTGGACTGGCATCTGGGATATAATTGGAATAGAAGGTGATCCGATCTCAGACGGATTGGCTTTTGGCATTTCTGGTGGTAATGGTGCAAACAATCAGGATTATCCGAGTGGAATAGCACCGGCGGATAGCTATGCAACTCCGATCTTTATCTACTCGTATATCGCTGAAGCGAACACATGGAACACTACCTTGCAGCAAGGAACAAACATCCTCGGTGGCAACTGGCTTGGCGGTAATGCTTGGCTAAGCCCAGATGGAAATGGTTACTCGCAGACTTGCAGTGACACACAAGAACCGATAGGGATCTGTGATGGGCTCTATGTAATAGATAGCAACAACGTCGATTATCTACCGCTTTCCATTGGTCAAACACTTAAGCCAGATCTAATCGTGACAGCGATCTCAATTAATCCAGAGCAACCAATTGTTGACCAAACAGCAACGATAAACGCAACAATAGAAAACATCGGCAATGCAAATGCGGGAGCATTCAACGTTAGCTTCTATGCAAACAACGCCTTAATAGAAAAGGTAAGAATTGACGGTCTCAATGCAGATGGATCAGCGATTGCAAGCATTTCATGGACTCCAAGCTCAGCTGGAAGCTACACGATAAGAGTGATCGCAGATTCGGAAAACGAAATTACCGAAAGCAATGAAGCGAACAACGAGAGCTCAGTAACTGTGAAAGTCGTTGCACCACCAACACCAGAACCTACACCAACACCAGAACCAACTCCAACTCCAGAACCTACCCCAACAACTCCACCAACTACACCACCAAAAACCACTCCACGTCCAATACTCGGCGGCGGTGGCGGTGGAGGAGGTGGTGGAGGAGTAATCCCGGGAGTGCCGATCTACATTAGCGACTGGATAAGGCTAAGGGCGAACAACAGCACAGACTTCACAATGCCCCAGAGTGCCTTCTGGGAAACTAACGTCGTTGCTTTAATTCTGCTGAGCGATGAAAACGTAAACGCAAAGCTTAGAATAGAGAAGAAGAAAGAACTCCCGTCTGATATTCCCGCCCCATCAGGAGTTATTGCCTTAATCCTGAGCATAGATCCGACTTTGAGCACAAAGGCTAATTTAAGTGGCAGAATACAGTTCGGAATTCCAATTGAAGAGATCAAAGCCAAAGGCTTCGATCCAAAGGCTGTTGCAGTAGTTCTGCTGAAGTGGAACGGCAAGGAATGGATTAAACTGCCTACGAATTTCGTTGGCAGTGATGGAAAATACAATTACTATGAAGCAACAACTGAGAGCTTCAGTCTCTTTGCTGCTGTGCTAAAGCCATTGGAGACTCCAATACAGACAACTCCAGTAACCCCAACAACGCCACCCACAATAGTCGTGACAACACCAACCACGACTCCAGCTGAGAAACCGTTCATTCCTGGCTTCGAAGCGATCTTCGCAATCGCGGGGCTCTTAGCGGTTAGCTATCTCATTAGAAGGAAGAATTAAATTTTAATTTTTTATTTTTTAATTTAGATTCAATATGAACCTTATAGGGCTTAAAGCAACAGCGAGACAACCAAAAATCAAAAATAAAATTCTCAGCTCTGCTGACAGCTTCTTATATCAACTTCAACCACCGCCCCTCTCGGTTCGACCTCTTTAAAGATCTGCCCTTCGAATCTATAAACTTCTGCTCCACTTAGCCAGCAGTCTGGTGGAAGCCCAGCTTTCATACAGGTCTGGCTTAGAAATTCCTCTGCGTCGAAGCCGAACTCTACTGCAACTTGAGGCAAAAGAAGCCCCGAAAACAAACCTTTTCTTACCATTAAGCCATGCTTACCGATCTCAACAAATTTTGGCAAATCTTTTGGCTTTGCATTGATTTTTTCTGGTTCTGTTAAGATCGTAACTTCTACGGTGATCTCATCCATCTCTGATCTCCGCACGGGCTCAAATCTTGGATCATCTACCGCTGCAGCTATTGCAGATTCGATTATTGCTTCGTCAAGCCTCTTTATTGGGTAGGGAAATCCTATACATCCTCTCAAATCATTATTTTTGATCAGAGTTGTAAAAACTCCTCTCTTTTGGGCGAATACACCCTCGAGTCGATCTTGAATGACTTTCTTATTTTCAAGATACTCCTCTATTGCTCTTCTCGCAAGCTTAACTGCCTTTTCACCATCTTCAGGGCTTAGCTTCATAAAATGGAAAAGGATTTTTAAATTAATAACCTTGTTGCTTCATGATCCTCGGCGTTGACATCGGCGGAACTAACACCGACGTGGTTCTGCTCAAAAATGAAGACTTCGAAGTAGTTGGAACCTTTAAAACGAAGGAATTCGATTTAAGCAAGATCGATGTTGATTATGAAGCCATTGGCATTGGAATTGCGGTCTGGTTCAAAAATGGCAAACCAGTAGGAGCTCCAAACCTTGAAAGAATTCCAAAAATCGAGACTGATAAGCCAAAAATTGTTGAAAACGATGCAAAGTGTTTTGCCTATTATTCAGCAAAGGTAACGGGTAAGAATAACGTTCTCTCGCTCACCGTTGGAACTGGGATTGGAACTGGCATTGTGGTGGGAGGTAAGCTTTACAAAGGCGATGGGCTTGCTGGCGAGCTCGGGCATTCTTATGTTGGAGGGCGAAGGAAATGCAAGTGCGGGGGCTATGGGCATCTTGAATGCTATTTCGGGGGCTGGGCAATCAAAGATGTAAAGGAAAAGCTTGAAAATGGGACAATCTATGACACTAAAGGTTTTAAACTGTTCTGTATTGCAATAGCGAATGCAATAATGCTTCTGAATCCAGAAATCGTCACTTTTGGAGGTAGAATCGGAGGAAGGCTGAATGAGCAAGTGATTTCAGAAGAAGTTTCAAAACTTATTCCCGAAGTGTTTAAACCTGAGTTCAGGGTTATAAAAGACGACTATGCGGTTGCAAAAGGCTCTGCATTGCTTGCAAAGGACCTGCTAAATTTGTAGAATTTTCCGAGTTTTTAAAGTTCAAATTTCAAAGTCCGTAAAAAGGTAATGTGGTCAAAGGGGGAAAAGATTCTTTGAATTCTGCTCTGATGAAGATGGTTCCGGTTGAGAGAGTATTTTGATTCAGCTAAGAAGAAAGTAGCCATCTGTAGTCAGATATCTCCAGCCCCTCTTTTTTCATCAGATCGATTGAGACTATAAACTCGTCCTCGACTTCTCTTTTGGTTCCGACAACCAAGTATTTTTCACTATCTATAATTTCGAGATCTCCCCTTGCAACAACCTTTTCCCCCTTAAAAGCCTGTCCAGCGAATGTGTGAGTGAAGCATAGAATCGCTTTAACTTCTTTGTGCTCGACTGGATAGTATGCGGGATAGTCAAAGATGTAACGATCGTCTGTCACCTTGGCTTCGATAACTCTCTTACCTGCCTTAACCCCCATTTCTTCAGGCACAGAGTTGTCTATTTCTTCGTAGCCTCTTACGTAAAGCAAATCGAAGTATGTTTCGCCTAAATAGGCTCTATGGAATTTTCTTTTCTCATGAGCGACAAAGATCTCATAGGGAAGCGGAACCTTTCTTTTTCTGTAAATGAATTCCCAAGCTGATTCATCCAAATCCAAAAGTTTGCCAGTTTCTATTCCTTTTCTCAGCTTTTCCCTTGCAATAAACCACCAGCGTCCGTAAACGATAAAATCAACATCGGATTCGTCGCTCTGTAAGCCAATTAGCCTTGAGCCAGTTACGCCCATCTGTTCAGTAGGAATCGAGCTGAAAAACTCCACAATTCTCGAAACATTTGAGTCCATCGCATCTCTTAGCTTTTCTTCTGGTTTGAAAACCTCCTCGATGTCTCTTGCTGGAATTCGAAATATTCCACTATCGTAATATCTTTTCGCAATTGGATGAGCCAATGCCTCCTCATGAGACAGTTTTTTGAATCTTTTTTCGTCTTTTATCCTATCTCCTTTCTCGTGGGGAGCATATCGAAGGAAGCATTTTACCTTCTCAGAATTTTTGTAGCCAAGAACGGAAAAATAGAGATCTCCTATTCTCACAAAGTCTCTAAGGCGTATAGGTCGCATAGACTCTCTTTATATCCTTAGCAACCGCTCTCTCTCCATCTTTTTTGAGCAATCTTCCATCTATGAGCTTAATTCTTTTGATAAGGTATCTTTTTCCATCAATTTCAATTTCTTCGCCTATGGCAAACTCGGTTTCACCATCAAATAGTGCCTTGTAGGGAGTTGTGACCGCTCTTTTGTGAAGACTAAATTTAACGTAAACTTCTCCAACCTCTTTTAACCATATAGCTCTTGCTTCCCGAGCCTTTGCGAACTCTACTGTGGTGCCATTTTTTAATTGAATAGCAGTTACCCTACCAAGCTTACTTTCTCCTTCGAGATCAACTATTAGCTCATCTCCTTTAACTATCTCTTCTCCTTCAGGTAGCTTGACAGTTCCTATCTTTGTAATGTCTTCCTCGCTAAGTATTGCTTTCAACTCAACTTCTTTCTCTGGCGTAAGATGAACATGAGTTCCGCAAATGGAACAGCGATATAAATTCTCTTTCACACTCACGTGTTCTGTAACTTCCCTGCAGTTATCGCAGTAGATTTCTGTTTTCATGTATTCAGTTCTCAACGCGACTTAAAATAAATTTTTACACGCATTTAAATTTTTGCAGCATCCTTTTTCGATAGATTTTTAATTCCAGAGAAAACTTTCAAAACATGCATTATGACGTCTGTGTCTTGGGAGCTACAGGGATGGTGGGCCAGAAATTTATTCAGCTACTTGAAAATCATCCGTGGTTTAGATTAAAAAGCCTTGCAGCATCTGAAAGAAGAATCGGGAGAAAATATGGGAGTGAAGTTGATTGGATCGTATCTGCAAACATTCCAGAGTATGCTAAAGACGTTGAAATGGTTCCGCTTGATCCAAAGCAAGTTGATGCGGACATAGTGTTCTCAGCATTGCCTGCAGATATAGCAAAAGAAGTTGAACCAAAATTTGCTGAAGCCGGTTTTGTTGTTTCAAGCAATGCCTCAGCTTTTAGAATGGAAGAAGATGTCCCGCTTGTAATTCCTGAGGTTAATGCGGACCATTTGAAACTCATAGAAGTGCAGAAAAAGAGAAGGAAATGGGACGGATATATCATAACGAATCCAAATTGCACGAGCACAATGTTCGTTATTACTCTCAAACCGCTGATGAATTTCGGATTGAAAAGTGTTAGAATTGCTTCGATGCAGGCTCTGAGTGGTGCAGGGTATCCGGGAGTTCCCTCTCTTGCGATCACAGATAATATAATTCCATTCATTAAGAATGAGGAAGAAAAATGCGAAAGTGAACCGCTTAAGATGCTTGGGACGTTTAAGGGCGACAGAATTGAGTTTGCAAAGATAAAGATCTCCGCTTCCTGCCATCGCGTTCCCGTAATAGACGGACACACTGAAGCTGTTTGGGTTGAATTTGAGAGAGATGTTAGTATTGAAGAAGTAAAGGAGGCATTTAATTCATTAAAACCATTGGATCTGCCATCTTCACCAGAAAAAGTGATTGTCATTAGGAATGAGATTGATCGACCACAGCCGAGGCTTGATCGCGATACAGGCAAGGGAATGAGTGTTGTGGTGGGTAGAATTAGAAAGGATGCTTGGGGCATAAAATACATCGTTCTTGGACATAACACAATTCGTGGTGCAGCTGGAGCGAGCATATTGAATGCAGAACTCCTCGTTAAGGAGAAGATGGTCTGAGGCATATAAGCATCCGTATTCATTTTATTTTGCAAAAATTTTTAATGCTCTTCTACTATCATTTTCATGGAATACGAGTTTGGAGAGTTTCTTTTCAGGGCGGAAGTCAGGAGAGCAAGTGATCTTAGGCCAGTTTTAGCCTATCCTGACAAACTTTTGGGTGACTTTGATGCCTATTACATGTTTAGAGACATTTATGAATGCGCTAAGCATAGAGAGAAAATTCTGAATGCAAAGCTCAGATACGACTTCACAATCATCCCGCCTGCAGAAATCGGTGGAGAGAACGTGAAAACATATGGGCATTATCATCCAAAAAATTCCGCAGGGCTAACTTATCCCGAAGTGTATCAGGTTCTGGATGGTAAGGCCATATTTGTTATCCAGCGAAGAGAGGGGGAGCAAGTTGTCGACTGCATTGCAATTGAGGCAGAGAAGGGAGATCTTGTTATAGTTCCGCCTAACTGTGGTCATGTGACAATAAATCCAACAAAAAAAGTTCTTCTAACCTCTAACTGGGTTTGTAGAGACTTTGTTTCTATTTACGAGCCATACACGAATCTCAGAGGGGCCTGCTATTATTACGTAAACCAGGAATGGCTTAAGAACACGAATTATCCAACGCATCCTGAGCTTCGTTTTCTGGAACCATTTGATAATATGGGTGAGGAAATGTATTATCTCGTCAATGAAATCGAAAGACTTGAGTTTCTTGTTGCGCCGGAAAAGCATTTAAATCTATTCAAAAAATATTTAAAAAATTAGTAAAAATTTTAGTCTTCTATACTCTTTACATCGAGGTTGCGAGCTTTATGTCGTCTGCTGTAACGGTCTTTCTTCCAGAGTGCTTTGCAATGTCTACTGCCTTCTTTGCAACCTGAACTGCGTAGTCTTCGAGGACTTCAACCATCTTCTGCACAGCATCCGCACTTACCCTTTCAGCACCAGCCTTCCTAATCAATCTATCTACTGGTGCCATAGGTAGTTCAGCCATTCAACCCACCTCCTTTCTCCTTTCGCTATAAAATTTAGTATTAGGTATATATATACTTTTCGGTAGAAGTTCCACAGGAAACGATCTTTTGAATTTTTGGGCTTCAATGTTGTTCTGAAGTTGAAGAAAAGAGTGTTTTGTTAGATACATCGGGATGATTTTGTCCAGACAATTTATGGAAGCGGAATATAAATATAAAATCTTAAATGAGAAATTTAATCTATCTAAAAAATTCTAAAAAATATTAGCCAAATAATGCTGCTAGTCCTTCGATGGCTTCCTCTTCTTTCTTCTCCTCTTCTTCCTTCTTCTTCTCTTCTTTCTTCTCCTCCTTCTTTTCTGCAGGTGTGGATGGCTGGGCACTTACTGGGGCGACCATGGGCATCGCTGTCTTTTGCAAAGCCTCGCTTATGTTAATACCTTCAAGCGCTGCAACCAGTGCCTTGACTCGAGCTTCGTTTACAGCAACCCCTGCAGCCTGAAGAACTGCTTTTACGTTCTCTTCATTGATAGCCTTTCCCGCGGAGTGCAACAACAAGGCCGCATATATATACTCCATTTTCAACACCTCCTTTTATCCAAATAACGAGGCAAGCCCTTCTATAGCCTCCTCCTCTTTTTTCTCCTCTTCTTTATCCTCCTTTCTCTCCTCCTCTTTCCTCTCCTCTACCTTTTCTACTTGTTTAGCCCCCTCTTTTTTAACAAGAGCGGTAAGTTCATCATCAAGAGCTTCGGGAGGTAGTAATGATGCAATGGAAAGCATTTCAGCATGAGCTTTTACAAGAAGATCTGGCATTATGTCTCTTTCGAAGATTCCTGCGTTTATAGCGAGATTCTTTGCATCCATATAGGCCTTCATTAGCAGAATGCCCGCAGTCTCTTTTGTAACATAACAGCAGTTAACAGCGAGATTCAATGCAATCCGATAGGCATTCTGGAAGTCCTTTAATATTGATTCCTCATCGATCTTCAAAAGATCCGGTGTTAGAATCACTCCATCGTAGACTGCAATGGTTTCGAGTCCGATTTTTAGGGGTTTTATGTTCAGTTTTTCAAGCGCCTTTGCTACTTCTGGCTTTACGACTTCTCCAGCTTTAACAACTGTTGTCTTCGTTTTTATAACGACTTTTCCCTTTTCAACAGCTGCAGGAATACCTGCCATTTGAAGTTCTGCCATCGCAGGGCCTGGAGGTAGTGGAGTTGGCCCCTCGTTTACGACCACATCGATCGGTGAAACTTGGTTTGGCTTTAAAGGCATGTCAACCTTGAGACCTTCAAGTCTTTTGTAGATCTTGAATGGATTCTCGTTTGTGGCAATAATTGCAATCTGGCCTTTGGTGAATTCTTTCAGCTTTTCATAGCCTCCGCCGATAGAATCAAGAGCCAAGTTTAGAAGAGTCTTTTTTACGACTCTCAGTTCTGCAGTCCCCTTTAGCTCTCTTTTTACCCTTTGCATCAGGTTTGCAGGCACTTTTTCAAAGTTTACTATAGCTAAAACTTTGTGTGAGGATATAATCTTCCTGAGCTCTTCCACTTCGTTTATCTTCCACTGGGGAGGAAGACCCTTTATCGCAGCCATTATATCACCCTTACTGCTGGGCCCATTGTTGTTTTAACAAAAACAGACTTCAGCACGAGTGTGGGGTTCTCATACTTGTTTTCAACGACCTTTAACACTTCCAAGGCGTTGTCTGAAATCGCTTCCGGTTTCATTGTTTTGATTCCTATTGGAACATGGAAGGTTAGCTTATCTCTTGTTCTTATCTTTACAGAATTCCTGAGGCGGTCTATCAAAGGCTTTGGATCTGAAAGGGGAGGTATAGGTTGTGGAATTTTTCCCCTAGGACCCAGTATTGCCCCCAGCTTTTTACCTATCTCCGCCATTAGCGGTGCTTCAGCAATAAAGAAGTCTATGTCATTGGCAATTTTTCTCGCCCTTCTTTTATCCTTCGATAGCGCTTCTATGTCTTCGGGAGTCAGAACAAGATCTGCATTTGCACTTTTTGCCTTAAGGACAGTCTCTCCTCTTGCAAATACCCCCACTTTTCTTGGCTTTCCGAGACCATGTGGTAGATAAACCATAGTATCTATTCTGTTCTCTGGTTTCTTCATGTCTACATTTCTCAAATTTACTGCCATCTCAACCGTTTCGGTGAACTTTCTGTCCTTTGATTTGGATATCGCTTCATTTATAGCCTTTATTAATTCATCCTTCTGCACAAGCATTTTATCCCTCCCGTAGTGCTACGGCTTTGGAGCCTCCTACGGATCTTGAAAATTTAACCCACAGTATTTTAAACTATCGGTTCAGCTCTTCTTCTTTCTGAGCTTCTGAACTTCATATTTTTCCTTTTCTTCCTTGCTTTCCAGTTCTTCTTTGGTCTTCTCCTTTGTAGCCTTGCCAAAGCCTGCAAAAACCCACTTTTGTGAGAAATCCCTGCTTCTTCGATAATAAGCTCCACAGCTACATTCCTGAATGCCGAATTTTTCATCGATCGCTATCTTTTTCCCACATGCCTTGCATACAAGCTCCATACTCTCTCCTCCAGATTCACTACCGCTGAATATTTGTTTCTATCCATCTCTTTATCTCTTTTTTGGGCATCGCTCCTACGATTTGATCTATTGCTCTCCCATTTTTGAAGAATATAAGCGTTGGAATAGCAGAAATTCCAAATCGAACTGCAATATTCTGATTTTCATCGACGTTCAATTTACCGAATACAACCTTTCCAGCGTATTCTTTTGCAAGTTCATCAATTATTGGTGCAATATATCTGCAGGGCATGCACCATTCCGCCCAGAAGTCCACCACAACGTTCTCATTCTTTTTCGTGATCTCGTCAAAATTCTTGGAATCCAGTTTCACGGGTTCGCTCAAATTATCTTTTTTATCAGCCATCTTCATCAACTCCATGAGCTTTTTCTTTCGTATCTCTTCGAGTTCATCCATGGTATTTAGACTTTGCCATTTATTTTAAATTTTGCCCGTCATTGATATCGAAAGAATTTTATAATGTTGATCTTCATGATTCTTTATGGCTTTCTGGCTTTGCATCACGACTGAAGAGAACTGGGAAATTATAAAAAACAAAAACATCTGGGGTGTTCCCGAAAGACATAAAAACACAATTTCAAAGGTAAAAAATGGCGACAGGCTTTTGATTTATCTCAAGCAGGAAAGAAAAGACGATGAGATTAAAGAGCCAAGAATTGTTGCGGAGTTCGAAGCGACTTCTGAGGTTTTCAAAGACTCTTCAAGAATCTTCAAATCGCCCAAGGGTATGGGAAACGAAATTTTTCCGCTAAGAATAAAAATAAAGCCCGTAGAAATCTTTAAAGAACCAATCGATTTTAAATCTCTGATTCCAAAACTGGATCTAATCAAGAACAAGAAAAAGTGGACGGGGCATTTAATGGGCAAGGCTATGAGAGAAATCAGCGAGAAGGATTATGCAACAATCATTTCAGCAAAGAAAAAATAAACCAAAAGGCGTCCCAGCGATATGAATCTGAGAGAAGTGATAAAAACAGTAAATCCCGTAGTTCTGGATGAAAACCTAAGACACGATGAAGTTCTCGATACCATTAAGCGAAAAGGTCTGATGGATAAGCCAGTTATTTTGACAGTAGAAGGCAAAAAAGTTGCCAAGAACTTCGTAAGTTCAAGAGAACTTCTTGCAGCATATTTAAATGCAGATCCAAGGAGACTTGCAGTTGAACTTGCAAAAATTTACGAAAAAGAGGAAAAAATTTCATTTAAAGACTTTTCTGAACTTGGTTTGAGGAAAAGGAAAGTGAATTTATTCGATTTGCCGATCATAAAGTATTTTCCGAAAGATCGCTCAAGATATGTCACGGGAGGAGTTGTTATAGCCAAAAGAGAGCGCTTCAATGCGAGTATACACAGAATGATGCTGATCGACGAGAAAAGCTTCGCAATTCGCCTCGTGGCCCCGAGGCACACTTATTTGATGTGGAGAGACGCTATTGAGAATGGCGAAGAACTTAAGGTTGCGGTCTGCATAGGAGTGCATCCGCTATTTTTGCTTGCCTCAGCCACAAGAGTTGGTGTTGGCGAGGAGTTCAGCTACGCTTCAAAGCTGATGAATGGTTTAACTCTATACCGAAAAGGCGATCTGCTCGTTCCTGACTCCGAGATCGCTCTTTTTGGCAGAATTACAGCGGAAACCACTGATGAAGGGCCCTTTGTAGACATAACTGGGACTTACGATGACGTTAGAAAAGAGCCCGTGCTCGTTATTGACGAATTCTTTGCCAAAGAAGACTTCATTTACTACTCAATAACCCCCGGAGGCATGGAGCACCGCATTCTGATGGGAGTTCCGTATGAGCCAATCATTTATCGCTTTGTTTCGAATGTTTGCAAGGTTAAAAATGTTGTCACAACAACTGGAAGCAGAAACTACTTCCATGCGGTTGTTCAGATTGAGAAAAAAACAGATGGCGATGCAAAGAACGCAATTCTCGCAGCATTGTCTGCGAACCCAAGCCTTAAAGGGGTCATAGTCGTGGATGAAGATATAGACATTTTCAGCTACGAAGACGTCGATTACGCAATAGCCACGAGATTTCAGGCGGACAGAGACTTGGTTATCGTAAAGGGGGCAAGAGGGAGCAGTCTTGATCCTTCTGCGGATGAAACTACGACTAAATGGGGAATAGATGCGACAAAACCGCTTAAAAGAGCGAAAGAATTCGAAAGAGTGATTTAATGATTCTGAGCATTGTTGGGAAGTCGAATACTGGAAAAACAACTCTTATAGAAAAGCTTGTCCCAATTCTGATTAGCAAAGGGGTAAAAGTGGCGGTAATAAAGCATGCACATAAGGGTTTTGAGCTCGACGTTGAAGGAAAAGACTCTGACAGGATTTTCAAGGCTGGCGCAGACGTGGCAATAGTTTCGAATGACAAGGTGGCGGTGATACAGCGAGGAGGAGACCTGAAGACAGTGGCTGGGTTCTTCAAAGGCTATGATCTCATTTTGACAGAAGGATTTTCAAAAGAGAACTATCCTAAAATCGCCCTCGACAATGGAGATTACAAAAATGTTGTTTTTAAATACAGGGGAAATTTCGAAGAACTCGTGAGCTTCATTTTAAGGCTTGTTAAAAAGTGATTTCAACCGAAAACGTGCACAGAAGTGGCTTTAAAGCTTACGTAAACTTCTTCGCCTTCAGAAAGCCCCATCTCTATAAAGGAGGCTTTGGTCAGGTAAGCGGAAAGCATGATGCCTTCGATGGATAGTTTAAGTTTCACCATTGCCCCCAAGTCCTCAAAACCATCAATTTTCGCTCTGAAGTTGTTTCTTGCTGAGCTAACAAAATGCACCTTAGAAATGAGTATTCCTTCTGGCGGTATTGTGATTCTAAGCTTTCCATAAGCCTTTATTGGGATCTCTATTTTCAATCCGTTTACTTTGACAAAATTTCCTTCTGCTTCACCTTCAAGTATATTTTCATGCCCTAAAAATTTTGCAACTCTTTCATTTTCGGGTTTCGAGAAAACTTCTTTTATCTCTCCCACTTGCTCCAGCTTTCCATTGATCATTATTCCAGCACGATCACCCAAAAGAATTGCCTCCTCGAAAGAATGCGTTACGTGGATCGCAGTAAAGCAAAAATCTTTTCTCCAAACCTTCATTTCCTTCATTAGCTTAGTTTTTAAGTTTGCATCGAGGTTTGAAAATGGTTCATCGAGAAGAAGAATTTTGGGTTTAACAACCAAAGCTCTCGCGATTGCAACTCTCTGCTGTTCTCCACCGCTCAACGCCTTGACATTCTTATTTAGCAAATTCTTGATCTCAAGCGTTTCTGCAATTTGCTCAACTTCTCTTCGAATTTTATCCTTGCCAATTTTTCTTAGTTTAAGTCCATAGGCTATATTCTCGTAGGCATTTAAGTGCGGAAAAAGACCATAGTTTTGTGGTATGTAGGCGATGTTTCTCTTTTCAGGGGGCAAATGCGTAATTTCATTGCCTTCAAGCAGAACTCTGCCATTATCTGGCTTATAAATTCCTGCAATCGTCTCAAGTAGTAATGTCTTTCCCGCTCCGCTTGGTCCGAGAAGTATGAAGTATTCTCCTTTTTTGACTTCAAAGCTGATTTTCTCGAGCCTGAATCCTTTCCAGCTTTTAGATAAGTCTTCAACCTTTAGCATTTGCAATACCCCCTCAGCAAAATGAAGAGAGCCAAGCTAATCAGAATCAGGATTACCGCAATTGGCTGTGCTGCGCTAAGACCATAGTTGTTGAAGTAGTCCATTACAAGCACTTGGGCAGTCTTAGGATAGTATGCAACTATTAAAATTGCTCCAACCTCACTCATGGCTCTTGCCCAGGTCATTATGGCTCCCGTCAGTATTGATGGGAGCGCAAGTGGTATTGAGACTGTGAAGAAGACTTTAAATCTGCTTGCTCCAAGGGTTCTTGCCACGAACTCCGCTTTTTCGTCAACTGCAAGAAAGCCATCTCTTGCGGAGTTAATGGTGAATGAGGCGGAAACAAAAAGCATGGCGGATATTATTCCAAGATGGTTGTCCAGTATTGCCTTGGAGAACGTAAGCAAAAGCATTATGCCAACAACTGAGTGTGGGATCACTATTGGGAGATCAACGACTCCCTGAACGAATCTCTTTCCCGCGAAGTTGCTTCTTGCAAGCAGATAGCCCAACGGAACGCCGAATAGCAACGAAATTAGCATTGTGGCTGTTGAAGTTGCGATTGAGTTAAGCAGTGAGCTTAAAACGAGCTCATCGCCCATGGCTTTTAGCAGTGAATTGAAATCAAGCATTTGAGTTGCTAAGATTAGCAAAATTGGAATCAGGATGAACAGGATTAAAAAGGAGCCAATTATAGCCAAAAATATTGAGAAGTAGTCTCTCATTCAACCACCTCTAAGCCTTCTGGAACTGTTCCTATGACTAATGGAGTAGTTGGATCGTGATGATTTAGCTCAAATATTCTCTTGCCGTTTTCATTCAGCAAAAATCTAAGGAATTCGATTGCGTATTTTTTATTTGGTGCATCTTTCAAAATCGTGATACCATAGGCAATGGGCTCACCTTTTATTGTCTCATTTTTAACCATAACGCTGATCTGAGCGTAGTATTTTGCCTTTTCATAGCTTCCGAGGTTTATTTCAGCTGGAAGTTCAATGTAGCTCAAATTGTGCTGTTTGGCCACGCTTTTGTAGATCAGAATGTAATCTATTGCTCCAGTAGCTACGAGTGCGGACAAATCGACTTCTTTTGGTCTTATAACGATTTTTTCATCTGTTTTTATACTTTCGGGAACAAATATGGTGCTACCTGAAGAAGTTATGCTTGTGTGTTTCTCAATGACTTCTCTGAAAATGCCTTTGCCATAATAAATTTCTGCAAGCTTTAAGACCATTAACGCTCTGTAACCGCATGGATCGAGATTGGGATCACTTAAGCCGATTTTGACGTCTCTCTGCAGAATTTCGAACCAGTTTGAGGCATTTATTTCATTTGCATACCTGCTGTTCTTTGAGTATGCCAAAACGATCTCGTTTCTTGCAAAAATTATACAGAAATCTGCGTATTCAGGGGTGAGTATTTTCTGGATCAGCGAGTAATCAGAGACAGCCAAAACGTCTGCTTTTTTACCAAGATCGGTTATTTTCCTTATTGCTTCAACGCTTCCACTTGCCTCAGCCTGAACTTCGATGCCATGAATTTTTTCAAATTGCTTGCCAATTTCTGTGATTGGAACACTCAAAGAACCCGCATGGAATATTATAATCTTTTCTGAGCTCTGATTTTGAAAATGAAATGCCAGAGCGATAATTGATATGAAAAGCACAACCAAGATTATCGCAACTTCTTTCATGCAATACAAAAGCAATGCTCAATAAAAAATTTTTCGTTATCAAAAAACGAATAACGCTTTTAAACCTCGCCACGACTTTTTTCATGGAAGAAATCACTGTTCGCTACGAAGCTTTGATCGAATATCGGGGCGATAAGATCGTTGATTTCAGGATAGCAAGCATTTTAAGAGCATTAGATGAAAACAAATCTTTAATTTCAGCTTCAAGGGCTCTTGGGATCCCTTATGCAAAACTCTGGAACACGATAAGCAGAATGGAACGTTTAACTGGCAAAAAGATCGTCGAAGCCAGGAAGGGGGGCAGGGAAGGTGGAAAAGCTGAATTGACCGATTTTGGGAAAAAACTGCTTGAAGTCTACGAAAAGGCTAACGCAAGGCTTGAAAAATTGGGCTTAGCAGGAAAAATGAATGCGATCGCGGAAGAAGCAGAGATTGTGATTGCACACAGCCACGATCCAATTTTGTCAGCGGTCATCGAAAAGCTCAGCGAAGAATTCAGCGTTAGAAGTCTAAACATTGGTTCTGGGATGGCATTGGCAATGCTTACCCTTGGCGAAGCAGATGTTGCATGCATGCATCTTTATGATCCCCAATCTGGTAGCTACAACTCCAGTTTTCTTGAAAAATTCTGGCTTAAGGACATGGTTGAAAAGCTTGGGGGTTTTGAGAGAGAGATTGTGATGGCTTACCGAAAGGATTTGAAATTCGAAAGCTTTGAAGAACTCATGGCTGAAATTCTTAGGGGAGAATTGAGATTGGCTAACAGGAACAGGGGTTCGGGGACGAGGTTGATTTTGGATCAAATCCTCAAAGAACATTCAAAGAAGCTAAATTTGGCTATTGAAAGCATTCAGGGCTACGAGACCGAATTCTACACTCATGAAGAAGTAGCCAAGCAGATCTCGGAATCGAAATTCGATGTGGGGCTTTTGATTCGGTTCTTCGCAGAGAAATACAATTTGAGGTTTTTCCACGTTGTTTGGGAGTCTTACGAATGCTTTGCATTGAAGAATAGAAAATCAAAAGCGATTGAACGCTTAAAAGAGCTCATGAATTCTGATTGGTTCGAAAGTCTGATCAAGATCACTTCAGGCTATAAATTGACCTGAATACTCATCCCTTTTCAAGGCTTTCCTTCACTGCATGCGAAACGCATTTCCAGATTGCCTTCCCGAGAAAGGTTGCTGGACCCGTAAATCTCTCGTATTTTCCATTCATCGTGCTCAGCACGACGACCGCGTCAGTAGTGGTGCCTGTGAATTTGTAGCCAAGCTCAAATAAAGCTTTACTCTTTGCCTCAGTTGCCGTAATAATGGCGTTCAGCAATCCCGCTTTGCTCACCTTCGCCTCAAGCACGAGGATTATGTTAATTGTCATATCGTTTGGATTATCCACTCCCGCGGTAACAAAGGCTGTGACACTACCATGGCTTTTAATGCTCAGATTTTTCATTGATACTGCGGTTAAAAGACCAAAATAGCTTTTTAGCCCGTATTTTTTCGCTACAAGCTTTAAATAATCAACAGGGTCCATTTTGTAGAATTCGTCGCTGACAGTGTGATTAAACGCAGATTTAACGCTCTTCCACCCACCAAGAAGCCCCGTGCTCACGCCGAAGAAATTTCCGTGGACTATGAGAGTTGTATCATCGAGATAGTAGTTTTTGTATGGCATTCAGAACTTCCTCCTCATTTTTGACAACAATTGCCTTCTTTAGAATTTCTGAGTAAATTTTTTCCGCTTCTTCACCAGCGAAGTTTCTTTCTTTGAAATCGCTCTTGTGCACAACGATCAGCTTGCCAAGTTCGCCTGCAAACTTTGCGGACAGCAGATTTTTAAAGTTACCCTTGCCTATACTAAGATTTGCCAAAACAACTGCATCTGCTTTCTTTATAGCTTCCAAATTTCTGTAAAAAGCTTCATCGCTTATCTCAGAGAAGGGCGGGGCATCAATTATTTCTCCCCCAAGTTCCGAAATTGTGTCCCAATCGGAGTCAAGAGCGTTTAGAACACCAGCTGAAACAGAAAATCCGTTTATGTTAAGCAAATGGATAATATCGCTTCCGCTTCCACCACCACAGATCAAATGGACTTTTTTACCATTTCTGCTTGACTTTACCTTTGGAATAACGTAGATCTGCCCATGTCTTCTTACGCTTACTTCAATTCCGAAGATGTCCCTTATGCTATCTTCAGTAATTACTTCTCTCGGATTTCCCGCGTAAATTACTTTACCGCTTTTTATCATAAATATGCGGTTTGCAAATGATAGGGCAAGGTTTATGTCGTGGAGGGCTACAATGGCAATTCTGTCTCTCGAAAGCTCCTTTATGATTCTCATAATCTCGAGTTGTGAAGAAATGTCGAGATGGGCGGTGGGTTCATCGAGCAGAAGAACCTTCGGTTCCTGAGCGAAAAGTCTTGCCAAAAGAACCTTTTGTTTCTCACCACCGCTGAGCTCAGAGAACCTTCTTTCAGCAAGGTTTTCGATGCCAACGTCCTTAAGAGCCTTTAAGGCAATCTCATAATCTTTTTCCTTCGGGATCTTTATTCTGCCCAGATATGGTGTTCTGCCAAGAAGGACGACTTCTATTGCCTTCAGGTTTGTATCAGCACTATCCTGTGGAAGATAACCCATTTCTTGCTCTTTTCCATCGAAAAATACAACGCCTTTCATTGGCTTGATCACTCCAAAGATGGTTCTCAGCAGAGTGGACTTTCCACTGCCATTGGGACCAAGTAAAGCGATGAAGTCACCTTCATTTGCCTCTACAGTGATATCCTTGAGAACTTCAGAACTTCCGAGCTTTACAGTTAGACCCTCGATTTTTAGCCTCATAGCCCTCTCCTTAGAAGCAAGTATAAGAAGAAGGGTCCGCCAAGCATTGCAGTAATAGCTCCAACTGGAATTTCCCCGCTTGTTGAAATTCTTGCAAATATATCTACAAGGGGCATGAATGCTGTTGCGAGCAGTATAGTTGCAGGCAAAAGCTTTCTGTGCTCTTCTCCAATCAAAATTCTGACTGTGTGTGGAATTATTATTCCAACGAATCCGATAACACCGCTAACCGCTACCGCTGTGGATGTTAGCAGTGAGGTGAACAGTATGAGCTCTGATCTGTATCTGTCCACGTTGATTCCCACAGCTCTTGCATGTTCATCGCCCAAAAGCAATGCGTTCAGATTCCAGGAGGTTGCAAGCAGAAAAGAGATTCCAATGAGCAAAAAGGGAAGGCAGAAGTAAATCTCTTCCCACTGTGGATTTGAAAAGCTTCCCATAAGCCAGAACACTACTTGATGAAGACTTTGAGAGTGCAGATAAATAAGAAGGGAGTTAATTCCTGAAAGAAAAGAAGCTATAGCGATTCCAGCGAGTAGTATTGCATAGCTCTGATCTCTGAACTTCTTTGTGTTTCCGATGAAGAATACCAGGTATGCGGTAAGGATTGCTGACACAAAGGCGAGCATAATTCTCCCGAACACGTTAAGCCCAAAAACAACCGATAAAATCGCACCAAGGCTTGCACCACTTGCTATCCCAAGAACGTAAGGTTCCGCAAGCGGATTTCTGAACAAAGCCTGAAGTGAGCATCCTGAAGCGGACAGCGATGCGCCAACGATCATTGCAAGCAGAACTCTTGGCAATCTGTAGTCGAGTATTATCGCCTTCGCGGTCTCATCTGCTGTGCCTCGAATAACTTCCAAAAGTTCGCCGAATCCGTAATGAGCGCTACCTATGCTGAGAGAAGTGAAAAGGACGAGTAAGTTCAAAGCGATTAGCAGGGGAATTTTCACAAAGTCAAGTCGTCTTAACGTATAATAAGGCTTTCTTTACTTACTCGGAACTTTTATTGTTGCTTCTTCTTTCAATCCATGCCTTCTTTTCCACTCCTCAAGCGGAATTCCAAATTCTCTCTGTATTCTGTCTCGATAAATTTCAGGCAAGACGTTGTAAGTGCAGAAGGGTATTATTCTGCCGTCGGGTGAGCCATAGTGGATGATACACTTCTGAACTCTTGCAAGATCGTAGTTGTATAGGTCTTGGAAGTGCATCATCGCTAAAAGAATTGACTTTCTATGCCACTCGTATAAGGCAAAATAGCTGTGCTCCACAAGAACCTTGAAAAGCAACTTCGACACATCGAAGCTTTTCGGTGCCTTGGACAAATCGAAAAACTTTCTGAGGTCTAAAAAGCTCTTAAAGACTTTAATTTTCTTAAATCTGCTGTTTTTGATCTCTTCAGCCCTTTCAGCCATGTATTCGAGCAAACCTTCAGCGTCAACAAACCTTGTTATTGGAATAAGCTTTTCCCCGTCTCTAAAGACCGTTGTTACAACACCACAGGCGAAGTGGGGCGTAAATGTATACTGAGGCACTCCCGTGATGGCTTCTACGAATCTCGTTATCGGAAGGGAGCTCGACATCGGATAAAAATCCTCTCTCGAGATTTCGCCATTTGTCTGCTCTTCTATTGCCTTGATGCATCCGGGAATTGTTATTCTGTATTTCTTCAAATCTCTGTTTGACATTTTTCCAACAAAACTGACTGGCTGAATGCTTACCGAGCGGACTAAATCGATGTTTTTGGCTGCAAATCTTATCATATCTCCGAGTTGATGATCGTTAACGTTCTTTATTATCGTTGGAACAAGAACAAGGTCAAGCTGAGCTTTTCTGCAGTTTTCAAATATTCTCGGGATCTCTCGATGATTTTTCGGGTTTGTTTTCTCGTCTAATCCATCGAATGAGAGGTAAACAACATCAACTCCTGCTTTTTTAACCTCTAAGGCAAAATCTGGATCTTTTGCAAGCCTTATTCCGTTTGTGTTAAGCTGAACATGCTTTACTCCTTCTGATTTTACTGCTTTGATTACCTCTATCAAGTCCTCTCTCAATGCTGGTTCTCCACCAGTTAGCTGGACTCCATTGCAGGCAATAGGCTTCAAATTCTTCGCAGTCCTGACCATGTTTTTTATCTGTTCTATAGTTGGCTCAAAAACGAACCCAGAGCGTTCCGCGTAGAAGAAACAATACCAGCACGCAAAATCGCATCTGTTGGTTACCGCAATGTTAAGCAAAGCGGGATGGGTTTTGTGATTGTCGCAAATTCCACAGCTGAAAGGACATCTTTTGTATTCCGTTATTGGATCAACTTTTTTGCCCTCAGAAGCAAATCGCATTGCCTTTTTAAAGAATTCTGCATCTTCCCAGTAAACATCAACAACTTCTCCATGCTCAGAACAGCTTTTTCTGATCATTACCCGATTATCTTCTTCATAAACTTCTGCATCCACGATCCTTAGGCATTCAGGACAGAGGGATTGAGTCTGGTATATCACGTTTGTCATTATATCTCAACCTTTAACTTCTGTGGACTTGTATTATATATAAATTGCGTTGAGGTCTTATCGCAGTTCCACTGGCTCAGATAGAATTTTACTTGAGAGCATCTTTTCAAAAAAATTCTCGTCTTTAAGCACCGCTCTCGCAGCAGAAACCATCCTTGCTCCAGCCTTTATCATGCTCTCGCCAGAGTTTATATCCACAAAGGAGTTGTTTGCTATCGTAAAGCCATGTTTCGAAATTCTATGAATCAGAGAAAGATCACATCCACCTTTTGGGATCATTGCATCGATGTGAACGATTGAACAACCCTTTTCGAAAATTTTAGCGCTAAGCTTCTCGTAGTCGAGATTGTAGCCTCCCCGAAGCTTTACAGCAGTTCTTGTGATTTTTGATACCATTTCGACTATTTTGAAAAGCTCTTCAGCGTTAAAGAGAAGCCATTCTCCGCATCTCGCTGAAACAAATTCAGGCTGTCTGCAGTGCGCATTTATTTCTAAAATTCCATCATATTCTTCAACGAGTTTTGCGGTCTCGATGTAGCCTTCATGGCTTGAGGATCGAACGTTAACTGCAAAATTTTTTCCTTTTATCTTCTTGATTTCTCTTTCAATGCCTTCAAGCGGATCATCAAAAATGAACTCCTTTCTGCCCCTTGCCATGGCTTTAATTCCCGCTTCTATGGCTCCTTTGTCAGCGTTAAAACCGCCAAGAATTACGAGAGAAGCCTTTTGCTTTATGCAAAAATCTGCGTTGTTTATGCCAGCCATTGCGGAGAGGACAAGGCGGTTCTCAAATTTCATATTCTCTTAGCTCAGCATCAAAAACTCTTGTTGCTGAGCCGGTCATGAATGCTGTGTCGCCAATTTCAATTTTCAGGACACCACCTTTTGTTATAACTTCTGCCTTGTCCACAATTCCAAGCTTTTTCGCAACAGCGACAACCGCAACGCTTCCAGTTCCACAGCTTAGCGTTTCGTTTTCCACGCCCCTTTCGTAAGTTCTTACGTAGAATTTTGAACCATCGAATCTCGCAAAGTTAACGTTTGTTCCTTCAGGAAAAACTTCGAGGAATCTTATTTTTCTTCCAATGCTGACAACGTCGAAATCGAAGTCATCAACAAAAATAACAACGTGTGGCACACCTGTGTTTACAGCGTAAAGCCTGAACTTTCTCCCTTCAAGCTCAATGTCCTCGTCCCATACCTTTCTTTTTGCAGGTATTTTATCTGAATCGAACTCTGGCTTGCCCATATCTACCTTTACCCACCAGGTTCCGTCAAAGCTAACTTCAAGCTCTTTGATCCCTGCGAGCGTCTCCACTTTCAATTTTTTACCCGCATAACCTTCTTCAACTACGTATCTGGAAAAGCACCTGATTCCATTTCCACACATCTTTGCTTCGCTACCATCTGGGTTGAAGAATCGAAACTTTGCATCCGCAATCTGGGAAGGCTGGACAAAGATAACTCCGTCCGATCCTACTGCGAAATTTCTGTTGCACACCCACTTGGCAAATTTTGCCTTTTTTTCTTCAGGAACTAAAGTCTTGTGAAATTCATCGATTAGCACGAAGTCGTTTCCGTTTCCGTGCATTTTAGTGAACTTCATATCAGGACTTTCGCCTCCGCATTAGTAGCAGATAGTTCACAGCATTGATAACCGCATCAAAAGAAGCCATCACTATGTCCTGTGCCGCACCTCGAGATGTGAATACGTTTCCTTTATCGTCTTCGACTGTAACATAAACTTCTGCAATGGCATCACTGCCTCCGCTAATTGCATCAAGCTTGAACTCCCTTATATGCATACCACCACCTACCAACTGCATAACCGCCTTAAGCGAAGCGTCAACGGGTCCAACGCCAATGGCAGAAGCCACTTTCTTCTCTCCCATGACTTCCGCATTTATAACGGCTGTGGGAGTTATCTTGTTTCCTGTTATAACCGTGATTTCGTCAACAGAAATTATTCTCTCTTCTCTCTTCAACTCCCCAAGCACGATTTCTGTGATTGTGAATAAATCTCGATCAGTGACTTTTTTGCCACGATCACCCATTTCCTTGACTTTTTCGAATATCTTGTTTAGAGTCTCATCATCGACCACGTAGCCTGCATCTTCGAGTATTTTCCTTATCTGGAATCTCCCAGCATGCTTTCCTATCACGATTCTTCTGCGATGACCAACCATTTCGGGCTTGAGAACGCCGGGCTCGAAAGTTGAAGACTCTTTTATGACTCCGTGAGCGTGAATTCCACTCTCGTGGCTAAATGCATTCTCTCCAATTATCGGCGTGTTAGGTGGCATTTTTACGCCAGTAAGTCTTTCCACGAGTTTTGAAGTGTCAAAAAGCAGTTCGGTTTTTATATTAGTTCTGATTCCTTCAATTGCATGCAAAATCATGACTACTTGCTCAAGACTGGCATTTCCAGCCCTCTCTCCAATGCCATTGACGGTAACCTGAACTTCGTCCGCTCCTGCGAGAACTGCAGAATAGCTATTCGCAACAGCTAACCCAAAGTCGTTATGGCAGTGAACATCTATTAGGACTTTTAATTCTTCTCTTAATTTTTTAACGAGCTCATAGAATTTAAAAGGGGTTGCAACCCCAACAGTATCGGGGATGTTTATGATGTCGACCTTTGCAGATTCTACCGCTTTGTAAATTCTTATGAGATAATCCAATTCCGTTCTTGTAGCATCCATTGCTGAGAACATACATTTTAGCCCATGAGCTTTAACGTATTCGACACATTCAACAGCCCTCTCTATTATCTCTTCTCGGCTGATCCTAAGTGTGTGCTCAACCTGTATTTTTGATGTGGGTGTGAAAACGTGAATCATGTCCACTCCCGCATTAATCGCTGAGTCTATGTCTTCCCTAACAATTCTTGCAAGTCCGCAAATTTCAGCATTCAAGCCGAGCGAGGAGATTTCTTTCACAGCTTCAAATTCTCCTTTTGAAATCGATGGAAAACCAGCCTCAATAACATCTACTCCAAGTCTATCGAGGGCCTTAGCTATTTGAACTTTGTAAACTGGAGTTAGAGAGATTCCGGGCATTTGTTCCCCATCTCTGAGCGTGGTGTCGAAAATTCTTACAGTTCTCATCGCAGAGCATAGTTTCAATTGATCTAAATTATTTTCGGTAGGTTTTTTAATTAACATTACTTATACAATTTTCGGAGCAAGATACTAAGGAAATACATATTTTGGGACAAAAGTTTAGCGAATTTCTGTATATTTTTTGATCTTTTTTAAGAAAAATTTAAAAAACTTTTCGATTGGAGAAAACTGGATGTTCAGAAAAATCTTGGTAGCAAATAGGGGCGAAATTGCGATAAGAGTAATGAGAACATGCAGAGAGCTTGGAATAAAGAGCGTGGCGATCTACAGCTCAGCGGACGAGAATGCTCTGCACAGATATTATGCGGATGAGGCATACTACGTGGGAAAATCTGATCCAAAGGATAGTTATCTGAATATAGAAAGGATCTTGGAAATTGCAAAAAAAGCGGGAGCAGAGGCGATTCACCCAGGATATGGATTCGTTTCTGAGAATCCAATGTTTTCGAAGAGATGTGAAGAAGAAGGAATTGTCTTCATTGGTCCACCTCCTAAAGTTCTCGAGATCTCCGGTTCCAAGGTAGAGGCAAGAAAGAGGATGAAAAGTGCAAGGATCCCAATAGTTCCCGGATCGCCAGCGTTAAAGAGCATTGATCAGGCATACAAGTGGGCTGAGAAAATAGGTTATCCTGTAGCGGTGAAGGCTTCTGGTGGTGGTGGCGGGATTGGAATAAGCGTGGCCTGGAATGAAAAAGAGCTTGAATTGGCTTTTGCAAAGTCCAAAACCTTTGGAGAGAAATACTTTAGAGATCCAACAGTATATCTTGAGAAATGGCTTGTCCGACCCCGACACATAGAAGTTCAAGTTCTGGCAGATAAAAAAACAAACGTAATCTACTTGGGGGAGAGGGAATGCAGTGTTCAGAGGAGAAATCAGAAGGTTATAGAAGAAACACCCTCACCAGCACTTGATGAGGAGCTTAGAGAGCAAATTGGCAGATATGCTGTAAGAGGTGCTAAGAGCATCGGATATCAAAATGCGGGAACGTTTGAATTTCTATATGAGAACGGAAAGTTCTACTTTTTGGAAATAAATGCCCGATTGCAGGTTGAGCATACCATAACTGAAATTGTAACTGGCATAGATATTGTGAGAGAGCAGATAAAGATCGCGTATGGAGAAGATCTCTCTTATGGCCAAGAAGATATCGATCCAAGGGGGCATGCGATGGAGCTGAGAATCTATGCAGAGGATCCAATAAACTTTCTGCCTTCTGGTGGTAGAATAGAATTTTACAGAAGCCCAGGAGGCTATGGGGTTAGATTGGATAGTGCAGTAAGCATTGGAAGTGCAATCCCAGAGGATTACGATCCAATGATATCTAAGCTTACGGTCTTTGGCAGGGATAGGGCTGAAGTAATAGCTCGTGGCAAGAGGGCGCTTATAGAGTACATAATACTCGGGGTTACAACAAACATACCGCTGCATCTTGCAATTCTATCTGATGAGGAATTCGAAAAGGGGAATATTCATACGAAGTTCCTTGAGGAGAGAAAAATACCTGAAAAGGTTCCCTATTACATTGAAAAATATCTTGAGGCTCAGGAGAAGCTAAGCAAGATCTTTAAGGATTATGAGACAGAAAAAATCAGAGATCAGCTAAGAAAATCGTATAGGGCCATGCCTGTCGATAATGGAAAAATTGAGGAAAGGCTGTGGAGGATCTACACTTCACTCGGACATTAGAAATTCCTTTTCTTTACCCAACTTTCTTATAATTTCCATCTGCTTGAGTGCGAGTTCTCTCGCCTTTGCAATTTCAGTTTTTTCGAGTATTTTCCCATTTTCCATAACCTTTCGGAGCATTGGTTCTTTGCCTTTCGGGGCAACATCTTTGAAAAGCCTAACTTCATCTTCAAGTCTATTCCAGTCTCTGTAAACCTGCTTCATACCACTCCTCTTACCTCTCTTTGCACAGTAAACCCCTTCTTTTTCGACTATGTCCATCGCAAAGTCTATCGGCTTCGCTGCGCTTATCGAAGTTCCCACGCCGAAGGCATCAGCAACATCTCTTAGAGAAAGCACATCAGAAAGCTTAAGACCTCCACTAAGGAAGATCTTCACATCTCGCCTCCCACGGATGTTTAGCTCCCATCTAACTTCTTCAACGATCTTTCTGAAGTTGCCTTTTCTTGAAGAAGGTGTATCAAGTCGAACCGCATCGACTCTGCGAACGTTCTCGATAGCCATTATCGACTCGGTCTTCTCATCGAAGTAAGTGTCCACGAGGAGAGTTCTCGGAACCTTTTCGTCGACAACTTCGTCAAAGGCTTTCCATGCTGAAATCTGGTCACCAAAGCAGATTATCATCGCATGTGGCATCGTTCCCATGCTCTCAAAGCCGAAATACTTTTCAGCGATGAAGTTGCTCACCCCATCAACTCCGCCAATGAATGCGGATCTCTCGATCATTGCAGATATCGCTGGATGAGCTCTTCGGGTTCCAAAGGAAAGTATCTTCTTATCCCCAGCTGCAAGCTTGAACTTGAAAGCCTGAGTTGCTATTCCACTTGCGTGGCACAAAAACCCGAGCAATGCAGTTTCAAATCTTGCAAAATCCAGATATTTTCCGACAACAGTCAAAACAGGTTCATGCGGGAAAAAAAGACTACCTTCGGGCATTGCGTAAACATCCACTGGGAGACCTTCAAGAAGAGCCAAGACATCGTTTAAACCCGCAAAGATGCCCCACTCAGAGGTTGTTACTTCCATTACTACTTTTGGATTCAGATTTTTGGCTTTTAAAACCTTCTCAGTCCATATGAAGTATTTATCAGTCACAAGCCCTGACTTTATATCATCCTCACTCGCTATTGCAAACCTCATAGGCTATCACACTCACACGGCTTTTTTCCACAGCGTGAGCAATAATAGGGATACTTCTTAAGGCTTTCTTTCTCAAGATCAACACCACAGAGATTTGCTAAACTCACGAGCCAGGCAAAGACGTCTGCTATCTCTTCACCTATGTTCTCTCCTTTTCTAACAGCCTCAGCGAGCTCTCCAACTTCCTCAACGATCCAGAGCATAGTCTTCTCTACCCCTCTTGCTTTATCGCGGTGCAGGTAGATCTCGCCAATCATTCGCTGGAACTCGCTTATTTCCATCTGACTTTCACCCCTTTTGAAGCAAGGAACTCCTTTACTTGAGCAATGGTTATCTCTCTGTAGTGAAATATTCCTGCAGCAAGGCAAGCATCCGCTTTTCCGACAACAAAACCTTCATAGAAGTGCTCAAGCTTACCCGCCCCGCCAGAGGCTATTATTGGTATGCTTAGCTCTTCGCTCATAGCCCTTGTGATCGGAATATCATAGCCGTCCTTAGTTCCATCTCTATCCATCGAAGTGAGCAGTATTTCGCCAGCTCCAAGTTCTTCGACCTTTTTAGCCCACCATAAGGCATCTATTCCAGTTGCCTGTCTTCCACCATAGATATAAACCTCATACCAGGCCTTTCTACCATCTTCAAGCTCAAGAATATGCTTTCCTTTGCTCAGATCAAAATTTCTTTTGCAGTCTATCGCAACAACAATGCACTGGCTTCCAAAGATCTGCGAAGCTTTGCGAACGAATTCCGGGTCTTTAACTGCTGATGTGTTGATAGAAACCTTATCCGCGCCAGCAGACAAAATTGCGTTTATGTCTTCGATGCTTCTAATTCCTCCTCCGACTGTAAATGGAATGAACACATTTTCCGCGGTTCTTTCAACGATATCTACCATTGTCTTTCTCCCTTCTGGAGAAGCGGTGATATCAAGAAAAACAAGCTCATCTGCACCCTCAAAATCGTATTTCTTAGCCAGTTCAACGGGATCACCAGCGTCGCGCAGATTTAAGAACTCGACACCTTTAACAACCATTGCTTTTCCATTTCTATAAGTTACATCCAAGCATGGAATTATCCTTTTTGCAAGCATTATCTTCTCACCTCAAATCTGTCAAACTCTTTCAATTCAGCATCCTTAACGACAACGTCTCTAACCACAGCAAGTGGTGGACCCTGATGCACATGTGAAATGAACTTTTCCAACGCCCTGTCTTCTCCAACAGCGTAAATGTAAACTCTCCCATCTGGTAAATTTTTAACAAAACCTTTTATTCCGAGTTCTTTTGCAACTCTTGTTGTGTAATATCTGAACCCAACACCCTGGACAACACCGCTTACGTAGATTTCTACAGCTCTCATCAAAACATAAAATTTTTTGGAGTTATAAAGTTTTAACTCAAACTACTGCCAAAATTTTTGCGCTTCTGCCGTAGGTTAAATTTAAATTTTTCTTTGAGTAATGTTGCTGTGGTAGAGGGCTGGCTTATAGATGCGGAATATGTTACGATCGATGATAGAGCAGTTCTAAGGCTTTGGTGTAAGGATAGGGAGACGTTTGTAGCTTATGACAAGAACTTCAAACCTTACTTTTACGTTTTGGATATTGATGAGGAAACAATCGCGAAGGCCATGATTAGCACGAAAAAGGAATTAATTGTCCCTGAATCATATGAAAAGACCAAGATTAAATCTTTTGGCAAAGAAATCCCCGCTTTCATCGTTTATGCAAAACATCCCCAGCACGTTCCAAAGTTAAGAGAATTCTTTTCAAAATTTGGCGACGTCAGAGAAGCGGACATACCATTTGCCTATCGTTATCTTATTGACAAAGATCTTGCCTGTCTTGATGGAATAAGAATTGAGGGAAGAGAGATCGAGGGAAAGCTGAGAAGCTATGAAATTGAGAAAGTGGAGAGGGTGAGCAAAGAAATTCCTGAACTCAAGATTTTAGCCTTCGATTGCGAGATGCTTTCTACTTTTGGCATGCCGGATCCAGAAAAAGACCCAATAATAGTCATTTCGGTTAAATGGAGCAATGAAAAGGAGGAAATACTCTGCGGAGACGAGAGAAGTATAATTCGGGATTTTGTGCGTTTAATAAAAGAAGTGGATCCAGATGTAATCGTTGGCTATAATCAGGATGCATTTGACTGGCCTTACCTAAAAAAGAGAGCTGAAAAGCTAAAAATTCCACTTGACATCGGAAGAGATGGGTCTTCGATTACATTTAAGGGCGGTAGACCAAAAATTGCAGGCAGGCTAAATGTTGATCTCTACGACATTGCCCTAAGGATTACAGATGTGAAGATAAAGAAGCTCGAAAATATTGCAGAATTCCTAGGAACAAAGGTAGACATAGAGGACATAGAAGCCAAGGACATAAACAAGTATTGGCAGTGCGATAGAGAAAAGGTGTTTGCTCACGCGAGAAGAGACGTGATTCATACCTTTATGATTGCAAAAGAGTTACTACCGATGCACTACGAGCTTGCAAGACTGATTAGGCTACCCCTTGACGACGTTGCGAGGATGGGGAGAGGAAAACAGGTTGACTGGCTTTTGCTGAGCGAAGCGAGAAAGCTTGGCGAGATAGCACCAAATGCGAGAGAAGCTCCACTTGAAAGCTACGAGGGAGCCTTTGTAATTGAGCCAGAAAGGGGATTGCATGAAAACGTTGCTGAGCTAGACTTTGCAAGCATGTATCCTTCGATCATGATCGCCTACAATGTCAGCCCGGACACATTGACCGCAGAGGGTGACTGTTTTGTTGCCCCGGAAGTGGGCTACAAGTTTAGAAAACAACCTGACGGATTTTTCAAGAGAATTCTGAAGATGCTAATCGAAAGGAGAAGGGAGATAAAGAAACAAATGAAAGAGATCGAAGAAAGTACTCCAGAATACAAACTGCTCGATATAAAACAGCAAACCCTTAAGATTCTTACTAATTCATTTTATGGCTACATGGGTTGGGCTGGTGCGAGATGGTATTGCAGAGAGTGTGCTGAAGCCACTACTGCTTGGGGTAGACATTTTATAAAGACTTCTGCCAAAATAGCTCAGGATCTTGGATTCAAAGTCTTGTATGGGGACACCGATAGTATATTTGTCTCAAAGCCCGGGCTGGGGATGAATGAACTCAAAACAGAGGTTGAAAAACTAATCTCTGAGATATCAAAGAAACTTCCAGTTCAGATTGAACTTGATGAACTTTTTAAGACCATTTTCTTCGTAGAAAAGAAGAGATACGCCGGGATAACCGCGGATGGCAAGATACTTGTGCGTGGACTTGAAGTGAGACGTGGAGACTGGTGTGAACTTGCAAAGAATGCCCAAAGGGGGGTTATTGAGATAATATTAAAGGAGAAAGATCCAGAAAAGGCTATGAACTACATTAGGGACATCATAAACTCGATCCGAAGTGGAAAGGTAAAGCTTGAGGATGTTGTGATATACAAGGGACTGACAAAAAAGCCTTCAAAATACGAGGCGGTGCAGGCTCATGTAAAGGCGGCAAAAAAAGCTGAAGAAATAGGGATCTTTTATCCAGTCGGATCAAAAGTGGGCTTCGTAATCGTAAAGGGTGCTGGAAACGTTGGTGATCGTGCATATCCAATTGACATGATCGAGCACTTTGATGGTGAAAATCTGAAAGTAAGGCTTAAGAGCGGAGAAGAGGTAAAGAAGCTCGATAAAGATTACTATATTGAACATCAAATCATCCCTGCTGTACTCAGAATTCTTGAGCGTTTTGGTTTTTCGGAGGCAAGAATAAAAGGATCGTCGCAGACGAGCCTCGAGGCTTTCTTTTAAGTTCTCCAAAGTTTCGAATTCCTCTCCAACCTAGTTATCCTTGTGAATATGGTAAGTTTTTTAAATTCGAAAATGTTAGAATAGTTGATGAGAAGTGTAATGATTGTGGACGATGAAACTGCTATGCGAGAAATTCTCAAGATCATGCTAAAGGATTACAAAGTCATTGAAGCTTCAAATGGTAAAGAAGCGGTGGAACTTTACAAAAAAGAAAAGCCAGATTTGGTTCTCATGGACATCATGATGCCGGTTATGAGCGGGATAGATGCGGTAAAGGAGATAAAGAAAATAAATCCAAATGCCAAGATCATAGCTGTTACCGCATACGCTAGCTCAAAGGGAGAAAAAGCAATAGAAGCGGGAGTTGATAGAATCCTAAAAAAGCCGTTTACGAGAAAGGAAATACTCAGCATCATAGAAGAGACACTTAAATAGAATCGCATGGGGTGTTCAAAAACTATTTAAATGGTAATCGAGTAGGTTTTCGGATGACAGGAGATGATGCTTATATGATGAAAACCTCGGATACCACAAAATATCTAATTTATGCTGAAATAGTTGCTGATGGTATTGTTGAACGTCCTGATGTTGTTGGAGCGATATTTGGTCAGACAGAAGGACTTCTTGGTGGGGATCTTGATCTCAGAGAACTACAGAAAACGGGGAGGATAGGTAGAATTGAGGTAAAAGTGGAAAGCAGAGGGGGAAAAAGCTACGGTGAGATAAAGATCCCATCAAGCCTTGACAAGGTTGAAACTGCAATCATTGCTGCAGCGCTTGAAACAATTGAGAGAGTTGGTCCGTGTTCAGCGAAAATACGGGTAATTAGAATTGAAGATGTTCGAGCAAGCAAGAGAAAAAAAATAGTTGAAAGGTCAATGGAAATCCTCAGAGAACTATTTGAGGAGCCAGAAATCGAATCAGAAAAGATCACAGAACTTGTAAGGCAGGCAATAAGAACAGATGAGATCGTTGAATACGGAGAAGAGAAATTACCTGCAGGTCCAGCCATCGATGAATCGGATGCTATAATTGTTGTTGAGGGGCGTGCTGATGTGCTGAATTTACTTAAACATGGAATAAAGAACGTAATTGCTGTCGAAGGAACTAACATTCCAAAAACAATCGTGGAGCTGAGCAAAAAGAAGACTGTAACCGCATTTTTAGATGGCGATAGAGGTGGCGAGTTAATTCTCAAGGAACTGCTACAAGTGGCGGATATTGATTTTATAGCAAGGGCTCCTGAAGGAAAAGGAGTGGAGGATTTGACCTTAAAAGAGATTTTGAAAGCCCTGAGAAACAAAATACCAGTTGAGCAAGTTCATGTTTTGAAAAAAGAGCAAACAATACAGAAAGAAGAGAAAGTTTCATCACATGAAAGTCTTAAGACGCACAAGGAGATGGTTGAAGGAAAGTTGCTCGCAAGAATTCTCGACAAGAACTTCAACGTCATCAAGGAAGTCCCAGTGAGAGATCTGGTAAAAACTCTGAAAACAAACAACATAAAGGCATCTGTGATCGTTTTCGACGGAATAATTACTCAGAGGCTTATAGATATTGCCGCTAAGAAAGATATAAGTTACATCGTTGGAGCAAAGCTTGGAAGCGTGGTTAAGCTACCGACCTCGATAAGGATCATAACTTTTGATCAAATTTAAAAATTAATTTTTTAATGAATGATAACAATCAGGACGATTTACTTCCCTTTCCCCAGTATTCTTTTATTTTTTCTATCACTGGCAATTTTTCACCGCTTAGGAATCTTACGCAAGCTCCTCCTGCTATTGAGACGTGACTGACTTTATCGGATAGTCCGAACATATTAACGGCTGAAGCACTGTGACCACCGCCCACTATGGAGAATTTTGCCTTGGATACTGCCTTCAGGATTTCATATGTTCCAATTGAGAATTTTGAGTCCTCATAAACTCCAGCAGTCCCGTTGATCACAACTGTGTCGAACTCGGGGATCATCTTGGAAAACTCGCTCATCGTTTCCACCCCGATATCCTTTATAATGCCTCTCCCCTTAAACTCCTCGATCGACAGATCTTCTCTAACTCCTGAGATTTCCACACCAAAGTCAATTGGTAGCATGATTTTGTCTTTGTGCTTTTCAAGAAGTTTTTTAGCCTCCTCATCTTTCACGTTTTCTTTGTTTTCCTCTATTATCTTCAGATTCTCTTCGCCAATTTCTTTTCCGGATAAATAAAGGAAATAATTTGCAACAACCCCTGTTAGGAAAACCTTTTCTGCAATTCCATTTTCCAGAACGTTTTTCATGACTCTTATAGGGTCCTTTATTTTTGCCCCCCCAAGAACAAAAGCGATTTTGTCACCTTTTCTTAGTCCCTTGCTTAGTGCATTTATCTCTTTTTCTGCCAATCTGCCAATATAAGTCGGAAGAACAGGGATAAAACCTACAAGAGAGGCATGACTTCGGTGAAATGCAGAAAAAGCATCGTTTACGAACGCATCAAAGCAATCTTTTAACCTCTTTACCATCAGACAATTTGCATGTTCTTCTGCAGTTCTGTCAAGCTGTTCTTCGGAATAGAACCTTACGTTCTCAAGTAGTAAGATGTCTCCGCTTTTCATGTTCTTTATTCTCTCAAGAACTCTTTTGCTGAATATTTCATCTAAATACTCTACTTCTCTGCCAAGAAGCTTGGACAAAACCTTTGCGTGTTCTTCAAGGGTGGTGAAGTCTCTTCTTCCGGGCCTGCTTTGATGAGCTAAGATCACGATCTCTCTATCTTCAAGCTCTCGAATTGTTGGAAGATGACTTTCAAACCTTGTAGTATCCAAAATCGTTGAGTTAACGATGGGAGCGTTTATATCCACTCTCAAAAGAATGGATTTCTGTTTACCATCTATATCGTCAAGCGTCGGAAGTTCAGTCATGTGAGTGCGTTAAAGTTTCGTTTTAAAAGGATTTTTTAATCTCCCCTCTACTGGATTGCATGGAAATCACAGACATCGAGGGTGTTTTTTGTAATGGGATTAAAGAAGGAAAGCTCGGTTTGGGGCTTGCAAAGTTCAAAGGCACAATAGCAGGCGTATTTACATCAAACAAGATAAAAGCAGCTCCTGTGATTGTCTGCCAAGAAAACATAAGCAAGGGGTATGCCAGGGGACTGATCGTTAACAGTGGAAACGCAAACGCATTCACAGGTGAACAGGGGTTGAAGGACGCAAAAGAAATGTGTAGGATTGCAGGAAAGCTTTTGGGGTGTGAAGCAGATGAGATTGCAATCGCATCCACAGGAGTCATTGGTAGAAAGCTGGATATCGAATGGATAAGAAGAAAGGCTCCGGAGGTTTACGGGGATTTGGGAAATAGCAAAGAACATGCAGAAAAATTCGCCAAGGCTATAAGGACTACTGATAAGTTTGTAAAGAAGGCCTACTCGAGGGTTGCTAAAATTTCAGCGGTGGCAAAAGGTGCGGGAATGATCTCTCCTAATCTTGCTACGATGCTCTGTTTCGTATTTACTTCTGCAAAATTTGAGAGCGGAGAACTAAATGAAATTCTTCGGAGAGCAGTAAAACCACTGAATCGGCTTACAGTCGATGGTGACACTTCTACCAATGACACAGTTCTCCTGATTGCTACCGGTAAGGAAAAAATTGATCGTGATTTATTTGAAGAAGAACTCGAGAAAGTCTTTTACAGCATCGCAAAGCAAATTGCAAAAGATGGCGAAGGTGCAACAAAGATTTTTGAAGTAGTAGTGAAAGGTGCGGATAGCGAAAAGTCTGCAGAGGTTGCAGCAAAAGCGATTGCTAATTCGCTGTTGGTAAAGACAGCCATATTTGGCTGTGATCCAAATTGGGGGAGAATAATTGCTGCTCTTGGTTATAGTGGTGCCAATGTGGATGAGAAGATAACAGTAGCTTTTGAAAACGAAGAGAAAAGAGTTTTACTTGTGGATTACGGAAAAATCACGGGAAAGGAAGAGGAAGCAAGAGAAATTATGAAGGGCGATTTCAGAATAGTGGTTGACCTTCATAAAGGAAATTACGAGGATTATGCAATTGGTTGCGATTTGAGCTATGAATATGTTAAAATAAACTCGGAATACACGACTTAATCAAAGCTCGATCATGTGTGCTTCTTTCACGACATTCAACACGAGCATAGTGTATGTTTTTTTGACACTCTTCATGCCCAAAAGTTTTTTGACAAATTCGTTGAGCTTCTCTCTATTTTCAAACTTTGCAACGATCAGGATGTCATAATCTCCTGTTACGTCGTAAACAGCGGTAACACTCTTTTCTTTTGCAATCTCTTTTTCAATTTCAACAATTTGCCCCCCTTCTGCAGTAATCCCGATAATGGCGGTGATGTCGTATCCGAGTGAGGAATAATCCAGAATCGGGATAAACTTTTTTATTATCCCCATGTTCCTCATTTTGTTTATCCTGTTGTAAACAGTCCCTTCCGCAACCCCGACCTTTTCAGCTATTTCCTTGAGACTTTTTCTTGCATCCTTTTGAAGTTCTTTAAGAATATTTAGATCAATTTCGTCAATTTTCACCATACTTATAATGCAATTGTAGAATTTTTAAATCTTAGCCCAGACTTATAATTGGAGCGGAAATGCCTGAAATTGATCCAAGACTGGAAAAAGCCCTGAAGGCTGTTGGAATAGAAGAACTGACTGAATTGCAGAAAAAAACCTTTGAAGTAGTTATTTCTGGAAAAAATACGCTCGTAATAGCTCCTACAGGTAGCGGAAAAACCGAGGCGGTGATGGTCCCAATTTTTCAGAAACTAATACAAAATAAGAATCCTGGAATTTGTGTTCTCTATATAACCCCGCTAAGAGCTCTAAATAGAGACATGCTCAGAAGAATGAGGAAAATCGCCGAGATTTTGAATATAAGCATTGATGTACGGCATGGAGATACAAAAGAGAGTGAAAGAGTTAGGCAAAGCAGAAAACCGCCTGAAATACTTATAACTACCCCAGAAACTTTTCAGATTCTATTTTTGGGAGCAAAGCTAAGAAATGCACTGAAAAATGTCCGATTTGTGGTGATAGATGAAGTTCATGAACTGATCGATAGCGAAAGAGGGGTTCAGTTGTTTGTGGGTATTGAAAGGTTACGGGAGATTGCGAGATTTCAACTAGTAGCCCTTTCTGCTACTATTAGCGATCCGGAAAGAATTGCAGAGATAATGGGTGGAGCCGAGATCGTAGCTGGAGATCTCGATAAGGAGTATGAAATAAGAATTCTGTGCTCTGATGACGAGCTATCCCTTATAAAAGATCTGGTAGACAAACACAACTCTACTCTAATTTTTGTAAACACAAGACAAACGGCAGAAGTCATAGGAGTCCATCTCAAAAAGATGATAAATGCGGAAGTTCATCATGGTAGTCTTTCAAGAGAGGCAAGGATATCGGCAGAGGAAGATTTCGCAAGTGGAAAGCTAAAAGCCTTGGTTTGCACATCTTCAATGGAGCTTGGAATTGATATAGGACACGTTGACGCGGTAATCCAGTATAGTAGTCCAAGACAGGCTGTAAGACTAATCCAGAGGATAGGAAGGAGTGGGCATGGGCTTGGAAGAAAATCGGTTGGGTATATTGTCGCGAATACATTTGATGATGTTCTTGAATCAATTGCAATCATTTTAAGGGCAAATTCTGGGCTTTTGGAGGATTTAGAGTTGCATGAGAACAGTCTGGATGTGCTCGCGAATCAAATATGCGCGATTGCCATCGAATATGGGAGGATTGATGTAAAAAAAGCTTATGAGATTATTAAAAGGACTTACTTTTATAGAAACCTGAGTTTTGATGAATTTTGCGAAATTTGCGAGTATCTTAGTAATATTTGGCGGATTTTTTACGATGGAAACGAAATTTCGGCAAGAAGAAGGACGAGGAAGTATTTTTATGACAATATTTCAATGATAATGGACGAAAAGAGTTACAGAGTGGTGGACATAACTACTGGGAGAACCATTGGTGTTCTTGACGAAAGCTTTCTTTCTGACTTCAGTGGAGAAGTATTTGCAATGAAGGGGGAACTTTGGAGAGTTTTAAGTGTGGAAGACGTTGTTAAGGTTGAACCGGCTGTTGTTGAAGGAGAAGTCCCTTCATGGGTGGGTGAAGAGATTCCTGTGCCTTTCGAAGTTGCACAGCTCGTAGGGAAGTTAAGAGAAGATATAGCAAAGGGAAGACTTGGATTTGAGAAATTAAAGGAGTTTGTAAATGAAGAAGGAGCAAAGAAGGTTTTAAATAAAATAGAAGAGCATAAAAAAGGTTTTGAAGTTCCAACTCACAACCACGTAGTCATAGATGGCACTGGCAGGGATACTGTTATTAATGTATGTTTTGGACATAAGGCAAATGAGGCGATAGGCAGAATTCTTGCGCTTTTACTCTCCTTGAAGAAGGGAACAAATGTTTCGGTGGAATTTGACCCCTACAGGATAAAGTTATCCCCTGCAAGACCTGAAGAAGTTAAGGAAGTAATAACGAGCATAGATCCAGAGAACGTTGCAAGTCTAGCAGAGAGAGCGATCATAGATACAAGACTTATGCAGTGGAAGATTGTCAAATCTGCAGGAAAATTTGGGCTCTTTGACAAGGATGAGGATCTAAGCAGGATAAATTTGAGAATGCTGGTTGTTAAGCTAAGGGGAACCCCTGTGTACAGAGAGGCACTCAGGGAGATATTTTTGGAGAAATTGGATTTAGATAAAGCTAAGATGTTCTTTGAAAAATTTGGAAAGGAAATAACTTTTAGTGTGTATGATAAATTTACTCCTATAAGCCTTGAAGGTAGGGACAAGATTCCTGATATATTGATATCGAAGCCAAGCGAGGCAATCTTGAAAGCATTTATGGAAAGACTTAAAGGAGAGATTTGCAGAATACACTGCGTTAATTGTGGTGCAATATATCGCGAGATTGCGAGAAATTTAACCCTTAGATGTTTAAAATGCGGAAGCAGTATGATTGCGGTTTTCAGCGATAAAAAGAACTACGAGCCAAATAGAGAGGAGTTGTTTAACGTTGCAAATCTTGTAATGAACTATGGCATGAAAGGTGTTTACGCCATGCTTACTTATGGGGTTGGTTTTGAAACCGCCAAGAAAGTGCTTTCCGGATACTATGCCACTGAAGAAGACTTTTTTAAAGCTCTGCTTGAAGCAGAAAAGAGATACGTGAGAACAAGAAAATTTTGGGATTAGAGGCCAAGTTCTTTTCGAAGTTCTTCAATCTCTTTATCAAGTTTATCAATTTCAATAAGTGGAAAATCTTTTTCTTTTACATTTGCAAGCTTCCAGAAAAGTCTTGCTATTATTGGCATTGTTTTTCCGGCATATCCGGGAGCATATGGTAAGAGCTTTGACGCAAGATCTCCAAGCTTTTCGCATTGTTCTCTGCTCAATTCATCGATTTTGAGAGTTGCTTCTCCGAGGAGTGAAATAGCAGACCCTACTACTCGCTCCCTCATTGCATAAAATCTTGCAGATTCACTCGTTATTCTGTGAACTCCCATTAACTCACCAACATAATGTTGGCATGATAGTATAAATATTTTGTTAATTCGGAGTTATCAGATTTGTGTTTGAATTTTGTAAAGATATTTTATCTATTCATTGCTAAAAAATCGAAAAATTTAAGTTTTTGAAACTAAAATTATTATCATGTTCAAAATCGACTTCGAAACTATCAATGATTTACTCGAGAAAAGCATGAGTGGGATCGTAGTTGTGGATCGGGATCTGAGAATTCTTTACGTTAATGATATATTTGCTCAGATGTGCAATTATTCGAAAGAAGAACTTTTAAACACCAGCATTTTAAACTTGGTATACGAAGAAGATCTCGAAAGAGCCAAGGATTTTGCGAGAAGAGCCTTTAATGGTGAATGGGTTTTTGATGAGATTCGATATAAAACAAAGCATGGAGAAGTTAGATGGGCCACAGGTTTTATTAGACCATTTGAAAAGGATGGAGAAATTTATGGTGCTGGGAGTTATGTTGACATTACCTGGGTAAAAGAGCTCCAGAAAATCCTTGAAGAAAGTGAAAGATTTTATCGTGAGTTAATTGAGGGCTCAGAAGCGCCAATGTATATAGTCCAGAACGGGAAGTTTGTTTTTCTCAACAAGAAGTGTTCGGAGCTCACGGGCTATACTCGGGAGGAACTGCTAAACATGAATCCTTTTGACTTGGTCCATCCTGAAGACAGAGAAATGGTTCTGAGGAGGTATTTAGAAAGAGAGCAGGGTTTAAGACAAGTCGATACTTACAGTTTTAGAATTGTAGGCAAAAACAGAACTGGATGGTTCACAATGGTTGCGAGGAGGATCATGTATAACGGAGAACCTGCTGTTTACGTCACAGGATTCGAGTCCACGGAGATTTTTTTACTCTATGAAGAGCTCAAAAAGAGAAATGAAATTCTTAAAGACCTTGTAAATAAATTAAAGGAGAACATCGATGCAATGGCGACTCTTGTCGATCGTATAAGGAATCCCTTAGCAGGATTGCTTGGTTATGTGGAGTGTTTTGGGAACGAGGAAATCAGGAGGAAAATAACGGAACAAGTTTACAGGATAGACGAGATAGTGTCAAAAATCGATCAAGAATGGGTTAAATCAGAAGAAACTGTAAGGAAGTTAAAAGAGCTTGAAAATCAGAGTTCGATTTTTGGTAATGTTAAACAATAGTTTTGCTTATCTTTATAAACATTAACGTTAAAGGCCCATCAAGCGGGGGTTGCCGAGTGGAAAAGGCGCAGGGCTTAAGACCCTGTCCCGTAGGGGTCCGCGGGTTCGAATCCCGCCCCCCGCATGAGAAACGAGGACAAAGGCTGGCTGGACTTGATCTCTGAAGCTTTTTACGAGCTGATCTATGAAAAAAGAGATATTCGAGACGTTTTTCTTCAACCAGCTATGGGATTCTGCAGAAAGGGTTATGTGCAATCGGGGTCTTAAGCGGTTCGTTTGGCTTTCTAAGCCTTCTGGAGCCTTTTTCTTCTGTCCAGACAAATGGGTTTTTGTGCTCATAGATTTTGTTTATAGGTTGCTATTCGACATTAAGTAGTCCAACACTCTGCAAAGCTTTAAAAAGCAAGTAAAATTCAAAAACAAATCAATCTAAAGACAAAAAATTTGTTTTAGCCTTTGGTATCTGTCTTAGCAAATAATTTAAAACACCTACTTTTGTTTTTGGCTAATTTTTCTGTCATTAGGCATTAAAATCGAGAAAACAAAGGCTATTGCAACGACAACAGTCAAGAATAAGAAATAAGCGGTTGCACTATGGATAAATTGGGGAGCCATTAACATCAGAGCCACAGAAATAGCTCTGCTCACAAGTCCAACGAATCCTGTAGCGCTTCCATGAAGCTCTTTTTTATGGAACTTTCCAATCCAATCCATTATTATTGGATACGCCGGTAGCATTAGAAATCCAGAAATGGCGATAAACATGTAGACTGCCATCTTTTCATGATAATTTGAAAGAATTAGGAAGAAAATCGCTATAAGCGGAATTATTGTTCTGATGTAGAACGTTCTAAGATTTGCTTTGGAAACAAGGCTCGGAATAAACGTTATACCGATTAGACCAAAGAATATGGCCAACGCTACAGCATCCCCGGCAATTTCTCCAAGTTTTACGGTTTCAAGCGCCGGTTGAAGCCAAGTGGCCAAGTTATCAAAGGCAGCAACCCCCAATCCAAGTATACAGCCGATAGTCCACAAATCTTTCTTTGTTATAACTTCTCTGGGCTCAAATTTGAAAACAGCCTGTTTTTTAGTGTTTACAAACTTTGAAATTCCGAAAGCGAATATTGTTATACCCAAAAGCGAAATTACGGCGCTGGGCAAAATCAGCATTTGTATTCCGCCATCAGTATACAGAGCATATCCTGTTGCGAGGGCAAAAATCGTTCCAAGATACATTGAAAGACTGAGTATTGAAACAACGAGAGCTCTTTTCTCTTCGTATAGTCTTGAGGCAAAGGGAACAAACCCATTTAGCAGAAAAGGCTGGCCGATTGCTGAAAAAAGCTGGCAAATAAATAGCCATAAGTATGAATATGGGATGAAAATTCTGCCAAATCCACCAAGAAACGTCATGAATGCACCAAAAGTTAGCCAGAAACGGAAGTTTTTGTCAAGCAGGATGCCACATGGGATCGTTAAAATTAGGAAAAATACGGGATAAAGGACAGCAAGATACCCCACAAGTTCCTTGGAGACTTTCAAATCTTCCGCCACGTTTGTCACTACAGGAGAAAAAGTCACCCATATAGATTGTGATGCGAAGGTTATCAAAATGAATCCTAAAATGAGGAGATTTTTCATAAAACTCACCCATAGAGCCCTATAACTAAATTTTTAACAATTTCATCTACTGCTTCAGGTTCGAAGAGTCCGACGAGCAGAGGCGCGATGCTCGAGTCTATTTTTCCACTCTTAAATTCTTCGAGCACTTTTTCAATTTGAATTTCATTTATTTTAATTTCCTTCTTTGTTTCCAATGCCTTCTTTGCGTCATGAAGGAATTCTTCAGCAGTTTTTCTGTGTATAGGCGAGATTGTTAGATGTATATTCGTCGGAATATTGTATTTTTCAAAACCTCTTTGCAGATGGAAATGCCACCCCATATCTCTCATGGTGCTCACAAATGAAATCATGTCTATCTCGTTGCAATATAGGCTAAGAATCGAAGATTCAATTGGAGCAACACTTTTGAAGCCAAGCGATTTCATTCCCATATATATTTTATCTCTTGCAATCAATACATCTTTTGCAAGTTTAATGTAGCCTTTTTCGCCCAGATAGTTTATAACAGCAAAGGCAGAAGCTAAGGGGCCAAGAGAGCGGGACGAAAGAACCCCGGTATTTATAAAAATATAGCCTGGATTAGAGGTGTTAACAAATATCGAATCCTTTTTGAGCTCATCTGAGTTGAAAAGCACAACTGAAGCACCTTTTGGAGCGTAGCCGTATTTATGAACGTCCGCTGAGATCGAAGTAACACCTTCAACTCTAAAGTCGAAGGGCTCGACTTTTTCACCGAGCTTTTCGAAGAAGGGAAGTATGAACCCTCCAAGGCAAGCATCAACATGTAAAAGAATCCCTTTATCCTGAGCTATTTCAGCGATTTCTTTAACGGGATCAATAGTTCCAAAAGGCCAGTTTGGAGCGGAAATAGCAATAAGAGCGGTTTCACTTCCTATTATAGACTTTAGACTTTCAGCGTCTGCCTTTAGATTTTCATCGACATCGAATACTTTGACTTTGAGCCCAAGATAGTGCGCCGCTTTGAAAAACGATGAATGAATTGTAAAAGGAACGACGAGTTGCGGGATTTTATTTTTTCCCATTCTTTTCCAGAAATTGTTTCTCGCAGAAAGAACCGCAAGAATTATGCTCTCTGTTCCGCCGAATGTAAAAGTTCCAAAAGCATTCTTTCCATGCAGTAGATTCTTGCAAAATTCAACTACAGCTCTTTCAAAAAATATTGCACTCTTGTATACTGTAAAGTCAAGCATGTTTTTGTTGTAAAACTTTTCAAGAGCAATCTTGGCAACCTTGTCAAGTTCTTCATCACCGGTTTCGTAAACGTAGGCAAATAATCTTCCTGGCGACACCAAGTCAAGCCTCTCAGCATCGCTTAAAATTTTATCAATTTTTTCCATGTAAAATTTGTTTGCAGTCCCAACTTAAATTTTTCTCTACTATTTTGAGTATATTATGAAATTAGGTTATTATTTCCAAAAACTTTTTATTTTTTGAAGTTCAAGTCAGCACTATGCTAGGCATAAATCCGACTCTGATTGTTAGAGAGAAGCCATACACAAAGGAAGAGCTGATGGAGGCCTTAAGACTTGCAATATCTGCTGAACTGGATGCGATAAACCTTTACGAACAGATGGCGAAATTTAGTATGGACGAGAACTGTAAAAAGATATTTCTCGATGTGGCAAGAGAGGAAAAAGCCCATGTTGGTGAATTCACTGCATTGCTTCTCAGTCTCGATTCTGAACAGATATCTGAGTTAAAGGATGGGTTTAAAGAAGTAGAGGATAAGACAGGAATTAAGACTGCTTTGGATGGTGGAGGAGGTTACTTTGCAACGCTTAGCAATGCCTTTATGGAAGGTGTTACTAGGACAAGAAGGTTGGTAAATCTATTACCAAAAACAAAAGTTTCTGCACAATCTTACAGAGTTGATCTGATTTCTGCTGAAGGAGATGTAAAGGTTGTAAAGCGGGAATACAGGTCAATTCCTTTGCTCACTCAAAGACTCCTTGTAGGTATTCGAGAGCTCAGCGATGGTAGTTATGATCCTGCAATTGCAGTAAAAGCTGGAGAAATGCTTGTTATGGCAGAGGAGAAACAGATAATTTGTGGTTTCATGGCTGGAAAAAAGATGAAACTTGGAAAGTGGGATACGAGTGAGGATTGCCTGGACGAGCTAATGAAAGCTATGAGAGAAGTAGCAAAGTTTTCAGCAGGACCATATGCAATGATTTTGAGCCCTGAAAGATTTTCGAAATTGCTAAAAGTCCACGAGAAAGGGGGAAAAATGCTCATTGAAGTCTTGAGGGAAATCTTTAGCGGAGGCATAATCGTGACTCCAGTGGTGGAAGATAGAGTAATAGTTTTTGCAAACTCACCGAGTGTTCTTGACGTTGTAATCGGCCATGAGCTCGAGCTAAAAGAGCTTGGTCCTGAGCAGGACAGTATTGCATTCTTGGCAATGGAGGCCCTTGACTTGAGGCTAAAGACTCCGGAAGCTGTTGTGGTTCTCGAGTGATGGAGAAGATAAACTTCGATTCTGAATTTATTCCTCTTATTTTGAATGGGACCAAGAGGACTACGATAAGAAAGGGTATAAGGAGTTATCCAGTTGGAAAAATAGTCGAGCTGACTGTTAACAATGAACCTGTGGCACTTGCGAAGGTAAAGAAAGTTGTAGTAAAGAGAACTTCCGAGCTAAATGATGAAGATGCAAAGGTAGATGGCTTTGAAAACAAAGAGGAGCTAATAAACACCCTTAAACGAATATATGGAGAGATAAATGATTCGGATTTTGTCACAATCGTGCACTTCGAAGTCCTCAAGCGTTAGAAATAACTTTTTTTAGTTTCTCGAATTCTTCCGCGAGCTTTGATTTTTTATAACCATGATCGATGAAATCCCATGGAAGTTTCGCGTCAACGTTTATTGCATTTAGAAATTGAAGATAGATACGATAACTCTTCCCTTCAAGAATTTCCGAAACTCTCTCGTCTCCTCGAGAAAGAATAGTCTGAAGAACGAATTCTTTTAATCTTGGCTTGGAAAATTCTATTCCACTCTTTTTGCATTCTTTATCCAGAAGTTCTATTTTCTTCTTCAACTCCTCTACTCCGCCTTCTCCACCAAATTTCAGCCACTGCAATGGTGTGTGCGGTTTCGGAACAAGAGGATTAACCGAAATTTCTACATTTGGAATGAATTTCTTAAGCTCATTTGCCTGTTCAACAATTTTACGAACGTCTTCAAAGCTTTCGCCGGGAATTCCAATCATATAGTATAGTTTTAGCTTTTCAAATTTTCCTGAAGAGATCTCAACTGCCCTCTTAACGTCTTCAAAGCTTATTTCTTTTCTAAGAAACTCTCCAAGCTTTTGTGAGGCGGTTTCTGGAGCGAGTGTTATGGTCTTAACATTGCCCATTCTTAGCAGTTCTACTGTTTCCTCGTCCAAGCTGTCAGCTCTTAAAGAGCTTGGGGAGACATCAAAACCATTTTCAACAAATTTCTGCAGGATGTCCTTGAATTTGGGATGATCTGTGGGTGAAGGAGCTATTAAAGCCACTTTTTTTACATCTTTAACTTCAGGTAGGTCTTCAAGCCTTCTCCATCTTGGTGGAGCATAGATCTGACGAACGAGGCAGAAACTGCATTTTCTAATGCATCCTCTGCCAATTTCGATTAGAAAACATCTCCCATAAGCTCCTTCGGCTATTATTTCACTTTCAAGATGTCTTTCAATCTTTGAATACACTCTTTTAACTTTATCTTCTTTTCCGGTGTAAATTCCTTCAATACCGAAAAGTTCTTCGGGACTTTTTACGCTTAGAATCTCTTCCAGCTTTCCTTCGACTTCTCCGATAAAAAAAGCGTCGAAAAATTTCTTTATCGGCTCTGGATTCTCCATGACGCATGGACCGCCGGCAATCTTAATTCCCTTAAAGCCACTTTCTTTAAGAATTTCGACTGCTTTGAAGTAATCTATCTCATATTGTAAGCTGAAAAGAGCAAAATCAAACTCTGAAAGAGGAGTTTGAGTTTCGATACTTCTTAATCCTCCAAAAACATCTGTATAAAATCTTTCACAGATCGCAAACTCATTTATTTCAGCGTAGATCTGCTGTAACCCTATGTTTGCAACTCCGCCAACGTAGCGGTTCGGGTAAACTAATGCGACTTTCTTGGCACCTTTTCGAAACTTTCGCTGGAATGGATTAAACTCCATGTCTTTTTTATTATGCCAAAAAAGATTTTAACTTTTGCTCAACCTTAGTGCTATGAATATAATCGAAGCCGCTGAGAACCTTTACCTTGTCGATCTCCCCCAAAATCTGGAAGGATTCAGGAAGTTCATAAGCTGTTGGGTAATCAAAAATGGGTCAACAGCGACAGTTGTAGATGTTGGTCCAAAGGCTACGATTCCAAAACTTCTCGAAGCCTTAAATTATCTCGGAATAAAGAAGGTTGAATTTGTGCTACTAACTCACATTCATCTGGATCACTCCGGGGGAATTGCCGAATTTCTCCAGAAGTTTCCTGAGGCGAAGGTTGTTGCCCATAAAAGTGCTATAAAACATCTTGTAAATCCTGAAAAGCTATGGAAGGCATCTCTAGATACAATCGGAGAAATTGCGAGAGTGTATGGGGAGCCAGCTGGAATTGACGAGTCTAATATTTATAGAGGCAAAATAGAATTTGCTGGAAAAGAAATAGAGATCATTGAAACCCCCGGGCACGCATCGCATCATCAGAGCTATCTTTTTGGGGAATTTTTATTCATAGGTGAATGTGTGGGAGTGCACATTCCACTCAAGAATGACTATTATCTCCGCCCCGCTACACCACCCAAGTTTTACTACGAACCAGCCATGAATTCCCTTGAAAAGATTCTGAAAATGGGTAGCAAGAGAGTTTGCTTTGCTCATTTTGGGTTCAAGAGGGACAGTGTTGAAATTGCTGAAAGAGCAATGAAACAGCTCAGGTTCTGGGTATCGACTGTTTACGATATCGCATGCAGAAGGGATATAAGGGATGAGAAGGAACTGAGTAGAATTGCAAAAGAGGAATTGCTTGAAAAGGATGTTAAGTTTTCAAATTACAAGCTCCTCGATGATGATATAAAAAAGAGGGAAGACTTCTTCATCGCAAATTCGCTTAAAGGCATTCAGGAATACGTTTACGAAACCTATTGTCTTTGAGGTGTTGAATTGGAAGCTGAAAATTGGGCAAGAATACTGGTAGAAATAAGAAGGAATCTGATCAAAATTTTTGCGCTGGTGACTTTAGTTGTGGTAATTTCTTTTCCCTTCACACCGATGATAATTCAGTTTGTCATAGAAGAGACGTATCCAAAGCCCGTATTAAGTGTTGAAGAGATTCAAAGAATTTCAGAAGAACTGCAAAAATCTGCAGAAGTGCTGAAGAATGAGACAAACACGAGCTCTGCATTAGAAGAGCTAAAGAAAATATCCAGGGTTGTTTCGCCTTTTGTTGGACCCGTGGTGCTAACACCCACAGAAGTTCTGATTCTTAGTGTAAAGATCTCAATAGCAATGGGCATAGCTTCGGCGATTCCTTACCTGCTCTTTCTGACGAGCAAAGCTCTAAAATTTAGAGGATTACTTAGGACTTCGACTCTTTATTATGGGATTTTTTCACTCGTTCTTTTTATTCTTGGAACACTCTACGGCTTTTTCATAATAAGGTTTGTTATTCAGTTTCTGCACAACATTACCGTTTCACAGGGGGTGATTCCGCTCTACAGTCTTGCAGAATTCGTTAACTTTGTTCTCTTCCTGACATTCATCTTTGGATTCTTTTTCCAGATACCGGTTATAATGGTCTTTCTTGTCAGAAATGGTATACTTCAATACGAAAGCATCAGACAATATCGCAGGCACAGTTATGTCCTATTTTTCGCTCTTGCTGCTATAGCGACACCTACAGTTGATATATTCACACAAACGATGCTCGCATTGCCCATGATCCTTCTTTTTGAGATTGGATTGGTTTTTTCAAAAATCTTTAGTCCTGTTCGGTCTTGACGGATTCTACAATTGTCTTTCCTGCCACGACCTCGTCTATGCTGTGCACAACCCCTCCGAGATCTTCTATGACTTTTCTGATCTCTTCGTAGTCGATGCTTGTGCCAACGATCGTGATTTTTACGGATTCAGTCTCCTGGTCGATCTCTGAGAGGGTTATGTTTACTCCTTCAACGTTCTTTACTTGGCTCAGCTTTATCGCGAAAAACACATTTGACGGCTCATGGGACTTCAAGACATCAAGAACGAGCCTTCTTATTCCACCCATACCAAAACTTTATTACCTTTAGTATATCAAAGTTTTCATATGTTCGATCTGCACACTCATTCAGTGTTCAGCGATGGCGATCTGATTCCGAGTGAGATGATCAGAAGAATTGCGTCAGTTGGAAACGAAGGTTTTGCAATCACGGATCATGCGGACTTCTCGAATATCTCATTCGTGCTTTCAAACCTTTTAAAGTTGAAAGATCTTGATTACGAGATCGATTTTCTTGTTGGCGTGGAGATCACACATGTTCCCCCTGAGCTGATCGGCAGAGCGGTTGAACTTGCTTGGAAAGAAGGTGCAGAGATTGTTGTTGTCCATGGGGAAACGATTGCAGAGCCTGTTGCTGAAGGAACAAATTCAAGTGCCTTAAATGAGGAAATAAACATATTGGCTCATCCAGGGCTGATCAGTGATGGCGATGCGGAAAAGGCAAAGGAAAACGGAGTGTATCTCGAAATTTCTGCAAGAAGGGGGCATAGCCTTACGAATGGGCATGTGGCAAGGATTGCGGAGAAGTTCTCGTGCGATCTTGTAATAAACACAGACATGCACTCGCCAACAGATATAATTAATGACTCGATGGCTAAGAAAATTCTTGCCGGAGCTGGGGTTAGGGATTTGGAGAGCGTTTTGAAAAACAACGAGAAGCTATTCAGAAAGCTCAGGAAGTAGCTCTATGCGTAAGAACGATCGAGGTTGCGGTTATAACCAGAATACCACCGAGTATCTGAAGAGTGTCGAGAATTTCTCCAAAATAGAGAAATCCAACCAGAATAGCAAATACTGGTTCGATCAAGGCGATTATCGGAGCTTTCTGCAGTTTCACACGTTTAACACCATATATGAAAAGTGTAAACGGAATGGCTGTTGGCACTAAACCGAGTCCGATAGCCCAGAGAACTGGAAATTCGTGGAAATTAAGCAGGGAGTATGGTAAAAGCATTATTGATCCAAAAAATACATTAAAGAATGTTATTTGGAAAGATGAGAAATCTTTAGCCTTTTTTGTCAGAGCAAAAACGACTGCATAGCTCATTCCGGAAACTATGCCTGAGATCAAACCGAAATTGAGTTCTGCATAGGGAGAAAGCATCAGGTATAGCCCGAACAAACCTAAGGGAAGTGAAATCAGGGTCTTTTTCTCTATTTTCTCTCCCCGGAGGATAGCAAATATTAGAACATAGATTGGTGCGGTGTAGAGAAGCAACGCCGCTGTTCCTGCCTCGATCTGCTGAATTGCGTTGATGTAAGACACTATCGTGAGTAGATTAAAAACCGCCAAAGCTAAGTGAAGTTTTGTTACTCTTAAACCCTCTTTTGCGGTCAGTATAAACGGTAAAAGAAAGATTGTGGCAAATGAAAGGCGAATAAATGCTACAAAAATTGGATCGCTACCCGTGTTGCGAACAAAAATCGATATTGTGCCCATTAAGATGGCTGAAAAAAGAATTGCGAACTCTCCTCGCATCAGGTATCTGGGAGAGTTCCCCTCAAGTATTCCTCGTAAGCCTTCAGATCGAAATATCCATGACCACTTAGGTTAAAGACGATCACTTTTTCTTCTCCAGTCTTCTTTGCCTCAATAGCCTTGTCTATGGCTACTTTTACCGCATGGGCACTCTCTGGAGCGGGAATGAGCCCTTCGACCCTTGCGAAGAGCACGCCCGCGTCAAATACTTCGAGCTGTCCGACTGCAACTGGCTTAATTATCCCATTTTTGACGAGAACACAAAGCGACGGAGCCATGCCATGATAGCGAAGCCCACCCGCATGTATTGGTGGAGGAATGAAGTCATGTCCGAGAGTATACATCATCAAAAGCGGTGTCAAGCCAGCAGTGTCGCCAAAGTCGTATCTGTATTCTCCTTTAGTTAGCGATGGGCACGCTCTTGGTTCTACTGCGATCAGTTCGATGTTCTCCTTTAAAGCGTCTTTTACGAAAGGATAGCAGAAACCAGCGTAGTTGCTTCCCCCACCCACACAACCGATCATGTAATCTGGCTTTAGATCGAGCAACTCAAGCTGTTTTTTAACCTCAAGTCCAATTATCGTCTGGTGAAGCAAAACATGGTTCAAAACACTTCCAAGGCTGTATTTTGCGTTATTACTTTTTACAGCCGTCTCAACCGCCTCGCTTATCGCAATTCCAAGGCTTCCTGGGCAGTTCGGATCTTTTTCAAGGATCTTTTTTCCGCTTTCAGTAAGCCTGCTTGGCGATGGTATTACTTCAGCCTTCCATGTTTCCATCAGAATTCTTCTGTATGGCTTTTGCTCGTAGCTTGCTTTAACCATGTAAACCCTGCACTTCAAGCCAAATAGATTTGTTGCAAATGCCAAAGCGGAACCCCATTGTCCCGCTCCAGTTTCTGTTGTGAGCATTTCTATGCCCTCCTTCATGTTGTAGTAAGCCTGAGCAATTGCTGTGTTTGGCTTATGGCTTCCCGGAGGACTTACACCCTCATACTTATAGAAGATCTTTGCGGGTGTTTTCAAAGCCTTTTCAAGTCTCTCCGCCCTTATAAGGGGAGTAGGGCGATAGATCCTATAAATGTCTAAAACTTCTTCTGGAATTCTGACCCATCTATCTTCGCTCATTTCCTGCTTGATCAATGCCTTTGGAAAAACAGGTTCAAGCTCATGGGGTTTTATTGGCTCTCTCGTTGCGGGATTTAGTGGTGGTGGGATCTTTTCAGGCAAATCTGGGATCACGTTATACCATTTCTTCGGCAGGTATTCTTCGTCCAGAACGTATCTGCTCATGAGTAACGAGAATTTTCCCGCTATATAACCTTTTTCCTACTTGAAAGGAATTCAGGAATTGAGGAGCTGGTAAATCTGTTCTAAAGCATCAACAATTCTTGGACCGGGGCGGGAAATTATGTCTGCGTCGATAACAAACACTTTTCCATTTTTAACAGCTTCAACGTTTTTTAATCTCTTGTCACTCATCACCCACTCGTAAACGACATCTCTTCCACCACTCATCCCGCTACCACTGCTGACTATTATGACTTCAGGATTCGCTCTGATCAAGTCCTCAACGCTCACGATTCTCCAGCCTGAGAAGTTAAAAACGTTGATACCGCCTGCGATCGTAATTGCTTCGTCGATGAAAGTCTCCTTTCCGCTTACCCATATCGGATCGTTCCAGACAATATGTGCAACCCTTTTGTAGCTTTTCTCCCTTGCTTTTATCTCTGAGATTCTCTTTTCCATCTCTGAAACAATCTTTTCCGCATTTTCGTAATTTCCCGTGGCAACGCCAATTGCGAGAATAGATCTTTCAATTCCCCTTATGTCCTTCGGATCGAATGCGATTACTTTTGTGTATTTTCGAAGCACTTCTATTGTCGCCAATCCATTGCCATAGGAAGCTATGACGAGATCTGGCTTTAAGGAAATAATTCTCTCCACGTTTACAGTTGAATATCCGCCAATTCTCTGAATTTTGCCTTTTGCAACCAATTCAGCAACTTCAGGCGGATAATTGCAGTAGTCTGTGACTCCAACCACTCTATCCCCAGCTCCTATGGCAAAAAGTATCTCGGTGTTGCTTGGAGAAAGCGAGACAATTCTCTGCGGATTCCCTGCGGTTATCGAATAACCAGTATCGTCAATAGATAAATTGAAAGCAAACCCAGATTCGAATTTTTCTTCAGTTTTGGGAATTGTTGAGTGTTCAGTTTGAACGCAGAAGATTGCCGTTAAGCAAATTAAAAGAATGAAAGCAAATATTTTTTTCATTTTCTCAGCCTTAAGAAAACCAAGGCAATCGCGAGGATTGCGAAAGTCAGCTCAAAGCCCGGAGTGGACTTTGGCTTCTCTGCAACCGTGGGGGTTGTGATTGTTGTTTCAACTTTTGGTGTTGTTTTTTCAATTTCTGGAAGCTTTTCTTCGAATTCCTTGACAATTGCAAAGTAGCTGAAGCCATGGGTAAATGCTCTATAATATCTGTAATTTTCATCGGAGCCCAAAAGTTCGGTTTTCAGCTTTCTCCATTCTCCAGCTTCAAACTTTGCCAATACAAAATTCTCTTTAGCGTCTTTAGGGACAAAGAATGTTATGTATCCACTTAAGTTCTTTGGCTCTACGTTTATTGAGAAGTATGCTATCGCATTCTCGAGCTTCAAGGTCTCTGGGATTTCTCTGAGCTTTTCTATCTTTACAGTTAAGTTTTTGCCTTCTGCGGTATAGATTGTTATCTCATCCACGTAAATTTGAAGGAAAAGATCCATTGGCAAACATATTTTCGTCTCATTGCCAACAGCGATAACATTTGTGCTGTAAACTGGCAGAATTTTTATCGGATGGTATTTGCCAAGTAATGCCATGATTGCTGAAGTTGTCATATAGCCCGGGTTCGAAGTTTCGTAGCTTGTGTATTTGAAATAACCTTCTGCGGTTTGAAGGCTGAGCAGATGATCAACAACGCTTATCGAATTCCTTTTGAACTCCATCGGATTCTCTCCAGCGGAAACAAGAGCCTGAATAGCCCATGAATCGCTTGCAGAGTTGCTTGCGGACTCTCCAAAGTATCTCATTCCGCCGTCTGGGTTCTGACAGGTTTTCAGATATTCGATGGCTTTGCTAACCGCTCTATAATCCTTTGCAAGCATCAAAACCTGTATAGCTGCTGAAGTGTCATCGCAGTCGCTCAGTTCTCCAGCGATCCACGGAAATCCACCATCTGGATTTTGAGCCGACTTCAACCATTCTACGGATCTCGAGATGTCTTCTCCAACAGCCTTTAACGCCAAAGCCCCCCAGATAGTTGTGTAAACATAATCACCAATCTGACCGTCGTCCTTAACTTTTTCTTTAAGCATATCAACGAGATTGTAGCCCTCAAAGTTTCTTGGATCTTTGTTTGCATAAACCAATGCGAGGATAGTCCGAGCTATGTCTGCGGTTCCCATTTTTGGAATTTCATCTTTTATTTTTTCTCTCACGTAATCCATTGGGCTTTTCTCATTCTTTTTCCAATCCTCAGGATTCTCCCCAGCGGAAACTATTGCCATTATCGCCCAGCAGGTTGCTGAAAATAGACTTTCTTGTTCTCCAAATCCTCCATCATCTCTCTGTAGGCTTTTAAGGTATCCAATAGCTCTTTTTATCCTCTCATCGTTTTCCTTCAGCGGGAATTTTTCCCATTGGCTCAGAATTGCAAATTTTCCAGTGGAGATATTTGCGCTGTAGTTCCCGTTATCTTTTTTAACCAAAATCCAGCGATCTCGATTTAAATTGAGAATCTTAAAAGCTTCGGTTGTTTCGAAGATTGCGGAAATCGAAGCATTTGCTTCAAGACTAAAACAGCCTTTAACATCATGCTGTGGCACTCGGCAGCTTTCATTTCTTATCGCTACTTCCGCATTCTCAGCCCGTATTATTAGCACTCCGTAGCCAAGGTTCAGGGCTCTCTCTCCTTGGACTATGAACTTATCCAGCTTTTCAGCGCTCTTCACTTTAATAATTTTGGTGATCGAGTCAGAAAGTCCTTCATTGTCAAATACCGTCAGCTTTACTTCATATTCTCCCTCTTTCTCAAATCTATAAGCCACAATTTTACCTTCAAGCACCTTTCCCTCGATTACCCACTGATATCGAACTATTTCTCTGTCATCGTATGACTTAGAGGCATTAAAAATAACTTCTTCACCGACTATCGGATTTAACGGGGTAAATTCGAATTCCGCTACAGGAGGGATCTTTGACTCCCATTTCACGTTAATCTGCAGTTCGTAGTTTGTTCCAATCTTTATTATTATGGCATAAGGCGATGTGTCTGGTTTTTCATCCATGCTTCTCGAAAAATACCATATTATCTCGTCTCCCGGATAGATTCTGTAATCCGAGGCGGAAATCCCTGGTATAGGTTTGTTTGGGTAATTAACCCAATACATCCATCCAGAAGTTTTTCCAAGGCTTCCCGTGCAAATTCCACGAATGCATTCAACAAAGATCCCCCAGTCAGAGAGTTTCGTCGAGTAGGAATACCCAAGGCTCTCACAAGCCTTCTTTAGTGCTCCAAATGCGGTTCTCCAGCTTATTTTCTTGCCCTGTTCCTCAAAGCTTCCATCTGGGAGCAGTATTGCGGGAGTCGGGGCGAAATAGGTAGCTTTACATTCTCTGATCTTGATAACTTTACTTGCTTCGCCCGCATCGGATATTGCGGTAATAAGCAAGTCTCCAGTGATCCTTGGAATAAAGACTGCGGGTTGCTGTGGAGTGGAGTTTGCATAAATCGGGACTCCATAGTTCATTCTTAAAATCAGAAAGCTTGGCTGGTCTGTGTAGATATAGACTTCCTTGTTTACACAGTCCCCACTCGTTTGAATGCTCAATGCAAATGCAGGAGTTAAGAGAAGGAGAAGAGCTAAAATAATTCTCATCTTACTTCGACCTCCACGGGTCCGAACCATGTTATGAGCTTTTCAGGATAGTCTTCAAACTTGTATATTCCAGCATAAAGCCTGTAGATTCCAGTTTTGACTTGTTGCGGAATTGCCACGAGCACAGGAACTCTAAGATCGCCCTTAGCGTAGAAAGTCGAAACTCCAGCTATGCTATCTCCATTTCCAAGTCCGCTCAGCACAAGAACGAACCAGCCTTCTTCAGTTGATACGTTAACAAATGCGGTTATATTCCCTCCTCTTGCCCCATTCGAGGCTGAAATATCCTTTATTCCAGCGGATTTCACGGCAACGTTGATCTTTATCATCGTAGTTGCATTCTCTGGAGTCTCAAATCCAGTGCCGTAGAGCAGATAAAGTCTGTCGCCATTGCTTAGCTCAATCTGATTAAGCCCAGCCCAGGGGCTTTCGTCGTTTAGGTAGTAAGTCCACCAGAGTTCCATTAGACCCATGATCGAGGAAACGAAAAAGCTTCCAGAGCTTTGATACCAGCTATCGTCGAGTTCGTAGCTGAAACCGATGTAAGCGTCGTTGGACTTCGAACCGAGACTTGCAAAGTGCAGAGCTCCAAGTCCTGAGGTTTTGCTAACTTCGTAAATTTTTTCACCAATCTTTTCTGTGTAATTTCCTGGGTAGAGAGTAACGTTTAGTTCGATGATTCCGCTTGAATTGAAGCAGTAAACGAAACCAGAATCGGAGCCGATGAACAATTTTCCTTCAGCGATTATTGGCGAGGACATTATGTTGTAGTAGCTACCTTCTGGCGGAATGAGACGGTAGAACCATAGAAGTTTTCCATCGATCGCATTGAGGGCATAGATTGTTCCTTGCTGAACATTTGTTGCAAAGTATATCCTTCCATTCTGCGCAACGGGGGTGGAATCAACCTTATCTGTCTCAAAAAACCATAATTTTTCCCCATTTGTTGAATTAAAACATGCAAATCCATTCTTTCCACCAATACAAACTTTTGAGTCCAAAAGCATCGCATTTGAAAGACTTCCGTTCCAGTTGGTTTTCCAGAGCAAATTCCCGCCAAGATCAAGGGCGTAGAGATAGTTTTGTGTTGCAAAGAAGATATTTTCGTCTGTTGCAACTGGTGAATTCGTGATCTTGGATTCCGCTGTGAAGTTCCAGAGCTGTTCGCCGTTTTCGTTCAAACAAAATATTTTATTTTCTGCTGAGAATAGAATCTTTCCGTCGCGTGCGAATGGACTTGCATAAGGACTGCCTTCAACGTTTGCTGAAAATTTCCATTTAATGCTTCCGTCAGGCTTTAAAGCCCAGATCGTTGAATTCGAAAAGGTATGAACATAAATCGTGCCATTGTAAAAGACTGGCGAGGAAGCGATGCCATACCAAGATGGCTGAGTTTCGAGCAAAAGCGATTTCTCTATTATTCCAGTGGTTGCGTTAACAAAGAATAGATGCCCCGAGAGATTGCCGATGATTACGGTATCTTCAATTACCAATGCTCTTCCCGCACCGCTTATGTTCTCGTTTCTCCACTCGATTTGTCCAGTGCTTGCATTCAGCTTGTAAAGTCCCGGATTCCACTGTCCCCACCCATACCAGTTTGCAACGTAAATGCTACCGTTATCGTAACTCGGAGTAGCTCCAACAAGCCCTGTGAGCTCGGTTTTCCAGCAAATTGATGGAATTATGTCTGCGGTTGCGGTTCCGATTGCCAGCAGAGTCAGAAAGATCAAGATCCTCATAAAAATACTGCCGCCATAGGACTTAAAAGATTTTCCAATAAATTTGATATGAAGTAAAATATTTTTAACATCACCGATATCCTTATTTTCAGACTTTCAGATTCCAGACATGGATTGGAATCGAATAGCAGAGAGAATCCAAGATTTTATCGCAAAGCAAGTAGAATCTGCAAATGCCAGTGGCGTCGTTCTCGGGCTTAGCGGTGGTATCGACAGCGCGGTTGTTGCATTTCTCTCTGTAAGGGCACTTGGAAAAGAAAGAGTTTTTGCAACCATCACGCCCGAAAAAGGAATTACTGCGGAGGAAGATGTTAAAGATGCGATTGAGATTGCAAATTTGCTTGGAATTGAGTTTAAGGTTATTGAGATCGGTGATCTTGTTAAGATATTCCTTGAAAAGCTTGGAAAAACCAATATAAATGCAGAAATAAACCTGAAGCCGAGGATCAGAATGCTCATAAACTATTACTACGCAAACAGCCTCAACAGGCTTGTTGTAGGAACTGGAAACAAGTCCGAGATCTCAGTCGGATACTTCACAAAATACGGTGATGGTGGTGTTGACTTTCAACCAATCGGCGATCTTTACAAGACCGAGATATTTGAGTTTGCAAGGTTTCTTGGAGTGCCAGAGAAAATAATAAGAAAGAAACCCACTGCTGGCTTATGGGTGGGTCAGACTGACGAAGGAGAGATCGGAATGAGCTACGCAGAGCTTGATGAGATCCTCAAACAGATTGAAAAAGGAATCAGAAGAGATGACGAGAAGTTCAAGAGAGTTCTTAGAATGGTTGAAAAATCGAGTCATAAGAGGACTATGCCTCCAATAGCAAAGGTGAGGGATCTGATTTGAGAATATTTTTAGTTCTTTTGACTCTAATTTTAGTCTCATCGACCGCTTGTGCGGACACTATATACGGTAAAGTATACCGATGGGACACTCTTGAGCCAGTGAAGGCAGTGGTTAGCATAAGGAACGGGATTGAGCAGAGAATAGTTGCTGAAGACGGAACTTACAACTTTGAGGTCGAGCCCGGAAATTACACGATAATTGCGAGAAGTGGAAATCTTTTTGCGATTGAGAACGTTACTGTAAAGGGCAAAGTTCTATTTGACATTATCCTTTTTCCGGAAATAGAGATAGTTGAGCCACCTGAGATCCCACAAGTAGCAGAGATGAATGAAGAGGACTACAGTCTGATTGCAATAGTCCTTAGTTTGGTGGGCATAATTTTTATTTACGCTTTGAAAAGAAAGTATTTTAAAAAATCAGAAACAAAAGAAACAATTGAAGTCCTTCCCGAGGATTTGAAGGCTGTTTTGGAGTTAATAAAGGCTGAAGGGGGAAGAATGACTCAAAAAGAACTTAGAAAAAGACTTGGATATAGCGAGGCAAAGATAAGCTTAATACTGGCGGACTTGGAAAGAAGAGGGCTGATCGAGAAGGTAAAGAAGGGCAGAGGGAATATAATATTTCTTAAAACTCCTTAATCTCGAATTTTAACCCTTCTTCGATTAGACTTCTGAGCAAATCGTTTATCCTGTCCTCTGCACACACCGCGATGACACCACAGCCATGGTGTGAAGCCTCGATACACACGTCCTTTGCACCAAAGAAAATCGGTTCTATTCCGATTTTTCTGCAGGCAATGAGAGCTTCTATACCCATAGCAACAACTATATCCTTTCTTTTACTTCTTACGAGTTCTTTAAAGCTCTCCAATTGAATTTTTCTGCTTCCACCTTCTCCGACGCTTGGAACCTTTACAATTATTATTTCTCCTTTTTGCGGGGCTTCAAATATACCTGTTGGCTTGATTAAAAGGTCTTCCCCATCTTCCGCAGAAGTTAGTGCAACGCCATTTCCGTTTGGATCTTTTTTTGCAAATATGAACCCATCTTCAAACCAGTATTTTACTGTTTCACCTTCTTTTACACTTCCGACTGCTATCGTAACAATACTCTTCGAATAAACTTTCTTAAGCAACTCTTCACTGAAAACATGAAGATCCAGCAGGTTTTTGGATAGCCATTCCTCGCCCTTTTCTGTTAGTTCGTAGTATCCCCTATGAACGACTCTCACGAGATTTTCAGCTACGAGTTCTTTAAAGTGCTCCGAAATGGCCTGAGGTGTTAAATTAAGCTTTTTTGCAATGTCTCTCTGATTGCACTCTGGATTGAGGAGCAACTCGGAGAGAATCAGGAGACGAGTAACATCTTTTTTGTTTATGAGTATCATATTACTGTCCAGTTTCATTTTCGGTTATAAATCTTTCTACCCGAAAAATGCATATACCTAAGAGACACCATGTTGAGCGGGGATTGTGTTGAGCGGGGCAATGATAATAATGAGAAAAGCTTAAATAATGGTTGTGTTGATTATAATTATAGGTGGTGTGAATGGCGAAAATAGTTCACGCTCAAACTGTATTGCCAGAAGATGTTCTTGAAGAGTTGAAGAAGAAAACAGGCGAAAATGCAACGAAAGATGCAATAGCCAAGGCTGTTGAACATTATTTGGCCTGCCCATACACTCATCAGGAGCCTTTTGAGAAAAAGCTCGAGGAAGTTATAAAGAAGAAGAAGCAGAAAGAGTGATCTGGACAGGTGCACATTTATCCCTATTTTTACCCAACTTTCCTGATTAAATTTAAATATTTTTAAAATGCCCTAAACTTTGGTGGGAATTTGAAGTCTGCAAGATTTTACGCTCCGGGGGATCTGAGAATAGAAGAAATTTCAATTCCAGAAATTGGTGTAAACGACATCCTCGTAAAGGTTGCTGGTTGCGGAGTTTGCCATTCGGATTTGCACATAATTCAGGGAGAACTACCATTGCCGAGAACACCGATAACGCTCGGTCATGAGGTGGGCGGTTATGTTGAGAAGGTTGGCAAATGTGTAGAAGGTGTCAGTGAGGGTGATAAGGTCTTGATTTACGGTGGATGGGGATGTGGAAATTGCAATCTTTGCATAAAAGGGGAAGAACAGCTTTGCAACGTTCTCGGCTGGCTTGGAATTGGTGCGGACGGAGGCTATGCGGAATACGTAAGAGTTCCTTCGAAGCGTTATTTGGTGCCTTTGAAGAATCTCGATCCGGCAAATTCCGCCCCGCTAACTGATGCTGGTTTGACAGCTTATAGAGCAGTGAAAAAAGCCTGCGAAGGACTGCCAATTTCTGAAACAATTGTAATCATTGGAGTAGGTGGTCTGGGTCAATTCGGAGTTCAATTTGCCAAGATGCGGGGATACAAAGTTGTTGCAGTGGACATATCAAGCAAAAAGCTCGAAATCGCGGAGAAACTTGGAGCGGATTTGACCCTGAATCCAAGAGAAGGTGAATTTTTAAGTTTGGTCAGCGAATTTACAGATGGTAAGAATGCGGGAGCAGTAATAGATTTCGTGGGAACAGATGAAACGCTTAATACTGCTGTCAATTTCTTGGGCAAGTGTGGAAAGCTTGTCATCGTTGGTATAGGTGGAGGTCAAGTATCTTTAATGTGGAATCCGATTTTTCCCTCGGAAGTGAGCTACACTACAGTCTATTGGGGGAGCATATCGGAGTTAAGAGAAGTCGTTGAGCTTGCTGAGAGGGGAAAAATAAGGTTTAAGGTTGAAAAAATTGAGTTTGGTGATCTTTTGCAAACTTTTGAGAGAATGAAGAGAGGTGAGCTTGAGCATAGGGCGGTTTTGTGCCCGGATTAGGAGGTGATGCTATGAGGACTTCTGAGGAGTATAGGCAGGATTTGTATAAGATGAAACCGAACATATACGTTAGGGGCAAGAAGGTTGGAAGAGACTCTGATGAGGTTTCTGGCGGAATGAGTGTTATCTCGAAAACTTTTGACCTGGTCGAGCACGAATACTTTAAAGATTTGCTTGTGACGACTTCGCATTTAACTGGCAAAAAAATAAACAGGTTTACGCACATAAATCAGTCCGCAGAGGACTTGATGAAGAAGCAGGAAATGACCAGAAAGCTGTGTAGATTAGTTGGAGGCTGTATTCAGCGTTGCATGGGCTGTGATGCCATCAACGGGCTCTCAGCAACGACTTATTTCTGCGATATGGAGAATGGGACAGATTATTATAGAAGGTTCGTTGAGTATGTCAAGGAATTCCAGAACAGAGATCTCGTCGCTGCATGTGCTCAGACAGACGTAAAAGGAGATAGAAGCAAAAGACCGCACGAACAAGACGATCCTGATATGTATGTTCGTGTTGTTGAGAAGAGAAGTGACGGAATCGTTGTTAGAGGGGCAAAGAACTGCATAACCATGGCTGCAGTAGCGGATGAGATAATCGTGGTTCCAACGAGGGCGATGACAGAAAAAGATACCGATTACTGCGTAGCTTTTGCAATTCCTGCTGATACGGAAGGTGTGAAGATAATATCGAGAACGAGCAAGATAAGGGCGCCAGAGGGTTTTAAGTCATCAGTGGGTGAAATAGGAGACGATGAAAACATGATAATCTTTGATGACGTTTTTGTTCCCTGGGATCGCGTATTCCTGTGTGGAGAACACAGATACGCCACACTTGCGGCCTTTCTTTTCTCACTTTTCCACAGACACAGCTATACAGGCTGTAAACCCGCAACCACAGACATAATCATGGGATTTGGAGCCCTAATTGCTGAATACAGTGGCGTTTACGATAAGCCAAACATCAGGGAAAAACTTGTGGAACTTGCAGCAACTGCTGAGTTGGTTTATTCTGCAGGGGTTGCCTCAGCAATCTTTGGAAGAAAAACACCTGCCGGAACTTTTCTTCCTCATGAAGTATATGCAAATGTTGGCAGAAGACATGCAGGCTTGAACTTTTACAAGGAGCTCGAGATACTCGCAGAACTTTCAGGTGGTCTTCCTGCTTGCCTGCCATTTGTCGAAGATTATCTAAATCCGGAAATTAGACCGCTGATCGAGAAATACACGAAGAGAAGAAGCGATGTTCCCGTGGAGCATATATATAGATGTCTTTTCGGTATCTCGAATATACTTTGCTCTTCGATCGGTGGTGTTCAGGCGGTTGCAGGTGTGCATGGTGGAGGCTCTCCAGTCATGGAAGACATCTTGATATGGAGAACATACAATTTTGAGAAGAGAAAAGAGTTTGCAAAATTCCTTGTGGGGATTATTGATCAAATACCCGAAGATTAAAATTTAATTAAAATTTTTATTTTTTTTATGAATGGTTAATTTCATATAGCAGTTCATTTCCACCGATCTTATGATACGCGAGCTCGGGAGATTTGAGAGAATTAGTGCTCACTCTCATATCCGCGGGCTCGGGCTTGATGAGAATTTAAGGGCAAAAGATGTTGCAGATGGTCTTGTGGGGCAGAAAAAGGCAAGAGAAGCTGCTGGTGTTATTGTAAAACTAATAAAGTCTGGAAAAATGGCTGGCAGAGGTATTTTACTTGCAGGTCCACCGGGCACGGGAAAGACTGCAATAGCGGTCGCGATAAGCAAGGAGCTTGGCAAGGACATACCATTTGTTCATGTGTCGGCGAGTGAGTTCTACAGCGTCGAGATGAAGAAAACTGAAGCTCTAATTCAGGCTATGAGAAAAGCCATAGGTGTGCGTATAAGAGAACGCAGAATTGTGCTGGAAGGTGAAGTTGTTGGTCTGGATTATAACATGGTTCCAAACCCGTATAACCCGACACAGAAAATTCCTGAATCTGCAAATCTCACACTTGCAACAAAAGATGAAAAAAGAAGTTTCAGTGTTGGAGGCAGAATTGCCTTGCAATTCTTGTCACAGGGAATCGAAATTGGGGATGTTATAATCGTGGATAAGGAAACAGGAAGAGTTAGCAAGCTCGGAAGGAGCGAAAAGGCGAAGAAGAAATATGACATCGGTGATGAAGATCTCGTGCCTGTGCCGACTGGTAAAGTCGAGAAGGAGAGAGAATTCACGTATGTGGTCACTCTTCATGATTTTGACGAGGCAAATGCAAGGCGTGGGAGCATTTTCAGCATCTTTGGTTTTGGAAGCAGAGAGATAGACAGTGAAGTTCGCCAGGAAGTAGATGAGCAGGTTCGAAGGTTAATCGAAGAGGGCAGAGCGGAGCTTTTGCCCGGTGTTATGTTCATAGATGAAACCCATCTAATGGATATTGAGCTCTTTGCTTTCATGAACAGGGCGATGGAGTCCGAAATGGCACCAATTATAATTCTTGCCTCAAATAGAGGATTCTCAAGAATAAGGGGCACAGATATAATCGCTCCGCATGGCATTCCTCTTGATTTGCTGGACAGACTTCTAATTATAACCACCGAACCCTATTCAAGGGACGAGATCCGAACAATAATCAACATCAGGGCTGCAGAAATGGGAATAACCTTAGAAGATAAGGCGATAGAGAGGTTGACTGACATTGGCGAAAAGATGAGTCTAAGATATGCGGTTCAATTGCTCGCCCCTGCGAACGAGTTTGCGAAGCTTAGAAATTCCACAAAGATTGAATTGCAGGATGTTGAGAGGGCAGAAAGTATTTTCAGCGATGTTAGTCAGAGCTCAGCGTATCTGAAGAAGTGGGAAGAGAAGATGCTTGGAATGTGAACATGAAGGAGAAGCAAAAAAATTAAATATTGGATCCCCTTCCAGCTGTTGGAGGTGAGCGGATGGCAAAAGTCACGGTTGATATGGACAAATGCTCGGGCTGTGGAGAGTGCATTTCAGTCTGCCCCGGGAGTGTTTTTGAGTTCAACGATGAAGGCAAAAGCAATCCCGTTCGCCCGGACGATTGTCAGGAGTGCTGTTCCTGCGTGGAAGTATGCCCAGAGTCAGCTATAAAGGTTGACGTTTGCGAATAGGTTTCCCGGGCTATTTTCGTTATTTTATCGAGGATCTCTTTTACGCCTTCACCATTTTTTGCAGAAAAGGCAAGGCGATCTCTGAAATTGTGAAGATCTGCCTTGCTGTATACTTCAAGCATGGGCTTCCCAAAAGTTCGCTTTATTTCTTCAAGAAGAGAAAGCTGGCTCTTTAGAGGGTAGCCACAGGTCTCTGTTGGATCTATTATAAATAGAATCACATCAGCTACGTGTTTTAGGCAGAGTATCGACTTTCTTTCTATTGCACTTCTTTTTGCAAGCGGGCGATCCAGAAGCCCGGGAGTATCTATGATCTGCAAATCCTCTGTATACCCTATGAATATCTTCTTTGTAGTAAAAGGATAATCTGCAATCTCGGGTTTTGCTGTTGAAACCATAGAGACAAAGCTCGATTTTCCAACATTTGGATAGCCTGCGACAACAACAGTCGGCATTTCACGCAATGATGGAATTTCCCTGATTTTATTTTTTGCATCATTTAGAAATCGAAGATCATCGTCAATGTCCTCTATAACCGAGGCAATTCTACCGCATGCGCTCCTGTAAACAGCTACAGCATCTTTTCTCCTTCGAATTTCCGCAATGCTTTTTGTGACTATTTTCTGTATCATCGAGTTAGCCCATGATAGCGACGCCAAAGCTTGCTTTATTTTTTCGATTCCAACGATCAAATCAACCATTTCTCTATAAAAACTTGGAAGAGTGTCGTAGTTGGGATGAGCCGAAATTATCTTCTCAAAGTAATCCCTTGAAACGTTAGAGATAGTTGACAGTTTATTGATGATCCTATCATTTACAGTCTTTCCACTAACCCTCGAGCTCCTCCCGAAAATCTTATCAAGCAACTCTTCGGAGTTAAGCACTGTGGGTAGTTTTCGCAGAGATTCCACAACTTTATTACTCTGCAAGATATAACTACTTTCCCAAAGGCTAAAGGAAAGATATTTATTTCTTCATACTAAAACAATTTAAATGCGTCAGAGATTTGTGCTCGACACGACTGCGATTACAGATGCGGGGATGAGGGAGAAAGAAAGCTATGCCTCTCTTTGCGAATCCGCAAACGAGATTCTCGACTTAATAGCTCTTGCAAGGCTGAAACTTGAAATAAGTTGTTACATTCCTTACCCATCGGTTTATTCAGAACTTTCGAGCTTTTTAAAGAGGAACGAATGCAGTGAAGAGACCTTTGTAAAGCTTGATACATGGCTTGTAAAGAAGACACCGAACAGATATGAAGTGAAGATACCGGCAGCGATATTCTACGAATACATAATCTCTGTGAGGCAGAAAATGAATCGTGGCAGAAGACTGGCAGAGGACTTTATCCTCGAGTCATCAGCAATCTCAAAATCATCTCAAAAACTTGAAGAAGACATTGCAAACCTGATTTCTAAGTTTAGAGACAAGTTTCGCACAGTGATGCGTCAAGGGTTGCTTGACAGCGCTCCAGATCTCGACGTTTTGCTTCTCGCAAAGGAGCTTGAAGCGGGCGTGGTTAGCAGTGATATAGGCATAAAGAAGTGGAGTGAAAGGCTTGGGCTTAGATTTGTTGAAGCTTCAAAGTTTCCGAGGATGCTTAAGGAATATCTTGCCCTCATGGGCATAAAGGAGAAAAGCATAGCCTCATCTGAAGATGACTTAGAGAGCGAGGAGTTTTGATAGAAAAGCAAAAAATAAAAACTTGGAAATTCACGAGAGTTGAGGTGGGGACATGCTGAGTGTGAATGAAATTGCCCTTGAGATTGTTGAAACGATGCTCGATTATGAAGAAGAGCTTAGAATTCAGTCAAAAAAGCTTGAAAACGATGCTACAATTGTTGATTGTGGTGTAAATGTTCCGGGAAGCTATGAGGCGGGAATACTATACACGCAGATCTGCATGGGTGGACTTGCGGATGTGAACATAGTTGTTGACACAATAAGAGATGTTCCGTTTGCATTCATAACAGAATACACAGATCATCCTGCAATTGCCTGTCTTGGTAGCCAGAAGGCGGGCTGGGCAATTAAGGTTGAGAAATACTTCGCAATGGGAAGCGGTCCTGCGAGAGCGTTGGCTTTGAAGCCTAAGAAAACTTACGAGAAGATTGGCTACGAAGATGATGCGGATGTTGCGATCATCGCGCTTGAGGCAAACAAATTGCCAGATGAAAAAGTTATTGAATACATAGCGAAAGAATGCGATGTAGAGCCCGAAGATGTCTATGCGGTCGTTGCTCCAACAGCTTCAATCGTTGGTAGCGTTCAGATCTCTGGCAGAATTGTTGAGACCGCGATCTACAAGATGACAGAAATCGGCTACGATCCAAAGCTTATCGTGAGCGGAGCGGGGAGATGTCCGATAGCTCCAATTCTTGAGAACGATCTTAAGGCAATGGGGGCAACGAATGATAGCATGATGTATTATGGCAGTGTCTTCCTGACTGTCAAAAAGTATGACGAAATTCTTAAGAATGTGCCGAGCTGCACGAGCAAAGACTACGGAAAGCCGTTCTACGAGATCTTTAAGGCTGCGAATTACGATTTCTACAAGATCGATCCAAATCTGTTTGCTCCAGCACAGATCGCAGTAAATGATCTATCAACTGGCAAGACCTATGTGCACGGCAAGCTGAATGCGGACGTGCTATTCCAGTCCTATCAGCTCGTTCTTTAATTTTTAATGAGATGGCAGGATCTTGAGGCTGAAGTAAAGAAGATCTGCGAAGAGCACGGCTTTAAGACCTCTTTTCACCATTTTTTTAAAGATGAACTTGGCAGAGCGGAAATTGACGTTGTAGCTGAGAGGGGCAACATTCTGCTATGCCTTGATGCAAAGCTTTACTCAGGGCACCGCTATAGAGTTTCTCAGCTTAAAAAAGAAGCTGAGAAGCATGCAGAGAGATGTAAAAGGTTTTCTAAGCTTGCTGGCAAAAAAGCGGTGCCAGTAATAATCTCGTTTATTGACGACAACATTTATTTCCATGAGGGCTGTATAATCGTTCCATTTGGCTCTCTGAACTACTTTTTAGCTGAGATATACTATTATTTAGCGGAATTTGGCTATCTTTGAATTGGGTCTTTTGATCCCGGATTCCCTAAAAATTATTATGAAATGACCGCCTGCCAGAGAGCTTTATTTTTGATGCATCCGGGGTCAGGTTTGAAGTAGTCTCCAAAGTAGTTGTAAGCCCTTGCTCTGCAACCACCGCAGACGTAGCGATAGCTACATTCTCCACAGCCTTCGAGTTTGTCCTTGTCTCTAAGGCTTTCGAATACTTCGTTCTTCTTCCAGAGCTCTTCGAGATCGTCAACCCTAACGTTGCCTACTACGAGCGGGAAGAAAACACATGGCGTTATGTCACCGTTTGCTTTTATTGCGAAATAAAATCTCCCCGCTCCGCAACCGCCTATGAATTCGGCAAGCTGTCTAAGCTTATTGCCAGCGTTAACATTGTAGAAGTGTGTCGGAATCACTCCACCATTGCACTGCAATGCTACACGGGCGAACTGCGGAGCTGTTGAGAGCAGGCTAAGCTTTGAGTTGAAATTCTTCTCGTAGAGCATTCTAAGCAACCTCTCTCTTTGCTCCGGCGATATATCCAGTTCGGCAATTTCTCTTCCACGCCCAGTTGGAATGAAGTTGTAGTGCATGAACCAGTTAACTCCAAGCTTCTCACAAAGCTCAACCACAGCGGGAACTTCTTCGTAATTCAGCTTTGTAACCGTCATGGAGACGTTAACGAAGAATCCATGCTTCACCGCGTTTTTTATGCCCTCAACAGTTCTGTCAAATGCTCCCCTTATGCCTCTAAAGGAGTCATGAGTCTCTCTGAGTCCATCAAGGCTGATCTGAAGATAGCTTACTCCGTTTTCTTTCATTTTTCTTGCCATCTCATCGCTGATCATGGTTCCGTTTGTTGCCAATGCAACGTAGATCCCCTTCTCGTGTGCGTATCTTGTTAGTTCGAAGATATCTTTTCTGACAAGTGGCTCTCCGCCAGCAAATGCTATGATTGTAACCCCAAGCTTGTCGAGGTTGTCGATTGTTTCCAAAGCTTCTTCTGTTGTTAGCTCGTCATCCAGTGGCTTACCTGCAGTGGCATAGCAGTGTTTGCATCGCAGATTGCATGCATACGTTATATCCCAAACAACCTGAAAAGGTGCCCCCGGGACAAAGGGTTTGTGAACTCCAAATTCTGCAAGTCCTTTAATAACGCTTGCAAGTCCTTTTCGCCAATAGGCGTCTTTGAATTTCTCTTTTAGCTCTTCAACACTGGTGTTGAATGTTTCAGCGCCTTTTTCCAGAATTGGTTCGATGAGCTTCTCTGCAAGTCTGCACTTCCAGCAGGCATCATTTTTTCCATTCACAAACAATTCTATTGCTTTTTCAAGCCTGTTCTTTTTGCAGTCCTCACAATATCCTGAAATGCCCTTTATTGCCATTCTTGTGATCGGATTTACAACGAGATTTGCGAAAATATTGATCCTGTCCATCATAATGGGTTGTTTTACGCAAGATTTATATACCTTATGATCTCGAAAGTTCCTACGTAAGAGGTGAAAAATGCTAAAGGATGTAGTGAAAATACTGGAAAGTCTGAAGTTAAAGCCTTCAGATCTGAGAATCTACAACTTGTTACTCGAGAAGCCCGAGCTCAGCGTTAAAGAGATTGCCAAGGAGCTTAACCTTTCGACAAGGTTCGTTCGTGAAAGGCTAAGAGAGTTGCACAGAATGGGGATTATAAAGCGTAAACTTGTAGAGAAGGGATGGATTGGATACGTATACGGAGCGGAGGAACCAAAGGTTGTGGTTGCAAGAATAAAGAACCACCTTCTCGCGGAGTTCGGAAAGCTTGAGAATATTTTGGAAAGCTTTTAAAATTCAGTATTTATTGGTAGCATGGAAAAGATCTTCGCACCCTGGAGAATCAGATACGTTCTGGCTTCGAAACCTAAGGAATGCGTTTTTTGCTCTGCGATTAAGGGAAACGAAAAGGAAAAGCTCGTAGTTTATAAGGGCGAGAAAAGCTTCGTTCTGATGAATCAGTATCCATACAATCCCGGGCACGTGATGGTTTGTCCAAAAAGGCACGTGCCTTCAACCGAGGATTTGAACGATGATGAATTGCTCGAAATCATGAAGCTTGTGAACATGTCAATAAAGGCGATAAGGCTTTCAATGAATCCCGATGGGTTTAACCTCGGGGTAAATCTTGGCAGAGTTGCGGGAGCGGGAATTGCTGAGCATCTGCATTTCCACGTAGTTCCAAGGTGGAATGGAGACACATCTTTCATGCCCGTGCTTGCTGATGTGCAAATCGTTCCTGAAGCGCTTCAAGAGAGCTATGAGAAGATCAGAAGGGCTTTCGATAATCTCATTCAAAAATGAATTTGAGGATTTTAAGACAAGCTTTTTAATCCCTCATCTGAGTGTTCTCTGTGAAAGTTCTTGTGCTTGACACAACGCTCAGAGATGGAGAGCAAACTCCCGGAGTGTCGCTTACGGTTGAGCAGAAAGTTATGATAGCTGAAGCACTTGACGCATTGGGAGTTGACATAATCGAAGCGGGAACTGCTGTTGCATCTGAGGGAGATTTCAGGGCAATAAAGGCTATCGCCGAAAAAGGGCTAAAAGCAGAGATATGCAGTTTTGCAAGGATAAAGAAAGAAGATATTGACTCAGCGGTTGATGCAAATGCGGATTCGATATTCATGGTTGCTCCATCTTCTGATTACCATATTCAGGCTAAGTTTCCCGGCAAAGGGAAGGATTACGTGATAGAGAAAAGCATTGAAGCTGTTGAGTATGCAAAAGAGCGGGGATTGATAGTTGAATTTGGTGCAGAAGATGCTTCAAGAGCAGATTTGGATTTCGTGATTCAATTGCTTAGGGCGGGAGAAGAAGCTAAGGCGGATAGGCTTACTTTTGCAGATACTGTTGGCGTGTTAACTCCAGAAAGAGCTTTTGAAATTATTCAGAAGCTAAAGAAGGAGCTTAAGGCTCCAGTAGCAATACATTGCCACGACGATTTTGGGTTAGCTACCGCAAATACAGTTTATGCTGTTAGAGCGGGAGCAAACGAGTTTCATGCTACGATAAACGGAATTGGCGAAAGAGCGGGAAATGCGTCGCTTGAAGAAGTTGTGCTGGTTCTGGATTATCTTTATGGAATTAAGCTCGGCATAAACAAAGAAAAGCTTTATCCGATTTCGAAGCTTGTTGAGAAATTCACAAGAATAGTTGTTCCACCAAATAAGCCCATAGTTGGTGAGAATGCGTTTACGCATGAAAGTGGTATTCACACATCGGCATTGCTGAAGGATGCAAGAACTTATGAGCCGATTTCGCCAGAAGTGATAGGTAGAAGGAGGGTCATTGTTCTGGGAAAGCATGCGGGAAGAGCGAGTGTTGAGGCAATTTTAAAGGAATTCGGTTATTCAGCAACGAAGGAGCAAATAGACGAAATTTTAGCAAGGATAAAGCAACTCGGAGATATGGGCAAAAGAGTTACCGATGCCGATGTAAGGGCAATTGCGGAAACTGTTTTGCAGATCAAGAGCGAGAAGAAAGTTAAGCTTGAGGATCTTGCAATTCTGACTGGCAAAAGCACAACCCCAATGGCGAGCGTGAAGCTCAGGATCAATGGAGAAGAAAGGATCGAAGCGGCTATTGGCGTTGGTCCAGTTGATGCGGCGATAAATGCAATAAGAAAAGCAATAAAGGACTACGCAGATATAAAGCTTGTAAGCTATCATGTCGATGCGATAACTGGCGGGACTGATGCTCTCGTTGATGTTATAGTTCAGCTGAAGCGTGGAAACAAGATTGTCACCGCAAGGGGGGCAAGGACGGACATAGTCATGGCATCCGTTGAAGCGTTTGTTGAAGGCTTGAACATGCTGATATGATCTTTTTACGCCTTAGGAAGCAAAATCTCTATTTATTGCATGGTTTGATGTGAAAAAAGTTAGAATAGATGTCAAAGAATAACTTATAGTTCTTTTTGGTAAGAAAGCTGGAGATCAATTCATAGGATTTGCCAATAAAAGCAAGTCCGAAAAAGCATTAATCGTATAAAATTTATGGTATTTTAGGCGGGAATTGATTGCAAAGTGGGGTAAAAATTACCTGCCCACGCATTGTTAATGAAAAAATTTAAATATCATGAGTGTTCATTTGGATTTGTGTATGGAGGTGGTCGAATGAAGAAGGCGGTATTGCTGGTGTTGTTGGTTCTGGCTATGGGTTCTGCGAGTGCAGCAGATTTCAGTGTGCCCGCAACCGATTTTGCAAAGTTGATGATAAACAACACAATTGCGCAGATGCAGCAGGTTCAGTCGATTTTGAGCATCCTTGATGCAGCCAACAGCACATCACCAGCAGCGCTGAAGTTCCAGAACGTCTGGGGTGTTGCATACGGTGGAATGGTTCTTGCGAGCATAAACAATCAGGTCACAGGTTTGACCTTGGAGGCAATTCTTAACAATAGCTATACTTACGGTGGTAAACCATTGTATGCAATAGTGGGTGCTTCGATTGACTATCTCGGTTCGAACGCTTCTGATGTCTTCGGTGATCCAGAAGGAACGAAAGGTCTTGCAAAACTCTTAGCAGCTCAGGTTACAGTGCTTGGCGACAAGGGCGAGACTTTCGAGTATAACTACAACCAGGCTTATGCCACAGAGCTTGCGAAGACAATGTATGCGGGAGTTTTGATGTTTATAAAGATGGCAAAGGCAATTCCAGCGGCATTTACGTAAAGAATTTGAATTAAATTTTATTAATTTTTATTTTTCTGGATTTTTGAAAAGTTTTAAATACTATATTAATATCACACTAAATGAGGTTAGATGATGCGATGGGTGATGGCAGTATTGCTTCTAACTGTGACCCCCGCTTTAGCGGGAGACTTCAGCATTAATGCTACAGAGATTGCAAAGATTATGATAAACAACACCGTTGAACAGCTCAGGATTTCGCAGTCAATTTTCAGAATAATCGATCTTTCAGAATCACAGCTTCCGGATATCTATCAGAATCTCTGGGGAATCATCTATGGCATCATGGTTCTGCAAAATGTGAACAACCAGATAACAAATCTCGTCTTTGATGCGATGAACAACGAAAGCTACACTGCGGACATGAGCTACTACGGCTATGGACAAATGAAGCTCTACGATGTTGTCGGTGACAGCGTTAACATGCTTGGTGCAAGCTCTGATGAGGTTTTTGGTGATCCACAGGGAACAAAGGGTTTTGCTTTGATTGCTAATGCGGAATACTACGTGCTAAAGGATCCCAATAACGAATTTGAATACGACTACCTTGGAGCCTATGCTACAGAACTTGTTAAAACCTACTACATTGCGACACGAATCTTTATAAAGCTCGCAGATGCAATTGATAAAGCTTTTACATAGTAGCTTTTAAAGTGATTATGCTCATTATTAATGAAAAAATTTAAATATCTGAACAAGTCAGTATAATCTGTAGAGTGGGGGGTGGTTGAATGAAGAAGGCGGTATTGCTTCTGGCATTGTTGGTTCTGTCAATGTATCCAGCGAGCGCAGCGTTCAATAAAGATGCTACGGATTTTGCGAAGCTAATGCTGAACAATAGTATTGCCCAGATGCAACAGGGGCTTTCGATATTGATGATGCTGAACAAGGCTCAGGCTAGCGGGTCTCCTGAGCTATTCCAGAATCTCTGGGGCGTTGCATACGGTGGAATGGTTCTTGCGAGCATAAACAATCAGGTAACTGGAGCTGTGCTTGAGTTCATACTTGACGATACCAACACCGTGGACATGACCGATTACGGTTTGGGTGCTTCAGAGTATCTCTACGATGTAGTTGGTTATGCAATCAATGACCTCGGCGCAAATGCTGATACAGTCTTCGGAAACCCAGAAGGAGATTATGGGCTTGCAGAGCTATTGTATGCACAGATGTATGTTTTGACGGATCCAGATAACCTATACGACTATGACTACCTTGCAGCGTATGCAACCAACATGGCTAAGATGATCTACGCTGGAGTCGAGTTCTTCATAAAGCTCGCCAGTGAAATCCCCAACGCGTTCAATCCAGTCTAAAGTCTAAAAAATTTAATTTAAATAATTTTTTATTTTATCAATTCAAAAATTCTGCATTCCATCATTGAAAAACTTTATATTCTTTTTGAGCATTTGAGTGATGATGAAAAAGTTCACGCTAACTCTAATGTTTCTCATATTTACCTCGACTGCTTTAGCGGATGATTTTAGCATTTCATCTGAAGATTTTGGTTCTGTTTTGATGAGAAGCCTGATATCTGTATTTAATTTGTCTCAGCAGACCTTTAAGGTTTTAGCTCTTGCAAACAACACACCAGGAGTTCAGGCTACTGGATACATGATGCAGAACATGTGGGGTATTATTTACGGTGCTCTTGTGCTTGCGGGCTGGCAGAACCAGATACTTTCGATTGCTCTCGAAGAAATAAAGGATAATTCAACCCATTTGCAGTATTTTGGTTTGGCGGTTAACTACCTTGGGAGCAACGCAACCACAGTCTTTGGCGATACTCAAGGCACAAAGGGATTCGCAAGGATTCTCAATGGATCTCTAATTGCCATAAATAATTCATCAAAGCTTTATCAACCGGGAGAGACACTTTTAGAGGCATATGCAAAGTCTTTAACGCTGGAATTTTATAATTGCGTAGTTTTTCTAATTGAACTCGCTAAGGCTATCCCCAAAGCCTTTACCTAATCATAAATGCTCGATTCTGATAGAAAAATTTTCAAGATAGTGATTATTGATGAAAAAATTTATATACCATGAATTTCAATGTTATGCTAAGGTGAATGAGTATGAAGAAGGCATTAATTGCCTTACTGGTGCTGGCGCTGGTCCTGAGCATGGAAACGGCATCGGCGCAGGACTTTACAACAAGCACACTTAATTTCAGCGCAGCAATTCTCAGAAACATGATTGCAAACCTCGAGCTGAGCCAGTCTGTTCTCAAGGTTTTAGCTCTTGCAAACAACACACCAGGAGTTCAGGATACTGGATACATGATGCAGAACATGTGGGGTATTATTTACGGTGCTCTTGTGCTTGCGGGCTGGCAGAACCAGATAATGGCTCTGGCAGTTTCAGACCTGGAAAGCAATGCAACTCACAGAACCGATCTGGGCAACGCAATTAACTTCCTTGGTAAGAACGCATCAATTGTGTTTGGTGATCCCGCTGGAACAACGGGCTTGGCAAAACTGCTTAACGGTTCTGTGTTAGTGCTGCAGAACCCCACGATGTATTACAATGGCACTGAAACCTATCTGCAGGCTTATGGCAGAGCAATAGCAGCGCAGGTCAACTCAAGTGTTCTGTTCCTCATTGAGCTTGCAAAGGCAATTCCATCAGCGTTTACGTAAAAAATTTAAAAAATTTTTAGTTTTTATTCTTTCTCCTCTTCAACAATTTTTGCAATTTCTATTGCAATCTCAGCAGCTTTGTTTATCGAATCCACTTTTAGGTTCTCAGGCGTATCCTTTAGGGTGTGCCAGTAGTATGGTGCATTATCCTTTGCTAAACCAAATATTGTCGTTGCATGCAACCCCCTGCGGGAGAAATTCGCTGCATCGCTTCCTGCAAATGGCAGAGATCCTACCTTAAAGTTTGCTTTCACCCTTTCACAGGCTTTTCTTGCAATCTCAACCGCTTTAGGCGAATGCTTTGCGAAGAACATTTTTTCTTCAGTTCCAACAAGGAAGTAATCCGCTGAGGGACATTCGAAGTTGAAAAGGATCGCGTCTTTAAGCTCTTCATAGTGCTTTTCAACGAATCTCTTTGATCCCCTCATGTGCTCTTCGCCAGCAAAAGCAACGATCCAAATTTCGGTTTTATCGGGTCTATTTGCACTCAGAAATCTTCCCGCTTCGAGAACAACACCAACTCCAGCGAGATCATCGTTTGCTCCAAGAGAAAGCCTGTTTGATCTCAGTGTAGAGGCAACGATTAAAAGCAAAATGGTTGCAACGATCAGCAAAGGCTTCTGCACAAAATCGACATCGTAGTAATATCTTACAATGCTCAAAATTGCAGTAATCAAAACGATCGCTATCAACGGGAGAATTATTAAAGCTGATTTATGCCTGAGCTTTCCAGTCAGTGGAAATTCGTAGGGCGAATCATAGTGTGCAGATAGCAGTATTTTTTTCTCCGCTCTCCCTTTTGGATTTATCTTCCCAACTACGTGAAACTCCTGAACCTTTGGGAATAAGAAGTCAATGATCTCGTAGTGAAGACACTGCTGAAAAACGAATATAGCCATTCCTAGGATGATCAGGAAAAAGGTTGCGATCCAGAAATCCATGAAGTACAAGGCGACAGCGAGGATGTAGAGCATTGCTGTTACCCAGATGTAGTCTGTAAAACCTTTTGGTCTTGAAATAAACCACTCTTTTTTTACTTCATCGCAGAAATCGGTCATCAATTCATAGATATAATCCCCGGTTCTCAACTCACCCTCACTTCCCGCAAGTCTCGTTCCGTAGTTTTTGCAAACATGATTGACGAACTCTAAAACTCTACTCCCGTAGTTCATGAAATTTCTAAGGATTAACAGTTAATAAATTTTTTGAGTTGAGTATACAAAAAGATTATATGTAGGAACTTCAAAAAATCGCAAATGATCGAAAGCTGGAAAGAGTTCCTCATCATAGAGAAAGAACTTCATGATTTTCTTGAATCAGTTGAAGCTGATATTAGAATAAAAAAGGCACTGAAATACGCTATTTCAGTTGGCGGAAAACGTATCAGACCCATAATCGTTCTTTTGGCTGGTAAAATTTGTAATGGTGATTATAATAAGCTGATGAACCTCGCAATCGCTGTTGAGCTGATACACACCGCGAGCCTTGTTCATGATGATGTCATAGACAAGGCTGAGACGAGAAGGGGAAACATCGCCCTGAACAGGAAATACAACCCCTCTTTAGCCATACTCCTTGGGGACTGGTTGATATCGAAATCGGTTGAGCTAACTTCTGTTTATGGCGAAAAGGTCATAAGTGAATTCTCCAAAGTCGGAATGATGATGAGCGAAGGCGAAACAATGGATCTCTACAGTAATGAAGGCAATTTTGGCGAAATGGAATACTTCGAATGCATCGAAAAGAAGACCGCAAGCCTTTTTGCGTATTCAGCAAAAACCGCCTGCGAGATAGCGGGTGGCAACGAATCAGCCATCGATAGCTTTTATCGATATGGCTACAATCTTGGAATCGCTTATCAGCTTGTGGATGATTTGCTTGAGTATCTTGAAGCTTTAAAGGATAAAAAATCCGAATTCGAGTCCATGACTCTCCCTCAGATTTACGAAAGAGAATTTGGCAAAGAGATTGCGATACAAAAAACTCTTGCCCTTATCTCGAAATTTAGAAACGAGAGTGTTGAAGCATTGCAGATATTTCCGGAATCGGAGGAGAAGAAGAAGCTTATTGAAATTGTCAATTTCATGACGAATGACATGCTAAAAAGTTCTGAGCAGTTGACACCAATTTTGATAAGAAATTTTTAAATTCAGCATAATTAAAATTACCACATGCTTCTTGGGACTATAACTGGTGTTATTCTTGGTTTAATTGCTGGCATCATCCCGGGATTGCATAGCAATACTTTTTCCGCTCTTATTGTGTCTGCATCAGCATTTCTTTTCCTTTATTTTTCTCCAGAAGATGTTATGGCTATGATCATAACCTCTGCGATTGCTTACACAATCGCGAACATAATTCCCGCAACTTTTCTTGGGGTTCCGAGCGAGGACACCGCAATAGCGATTTTGCCAGCACACAAAATGGTTCTCGAAGGTCGTGGATTTGAGGCATTGTTGATATCTTGCTTTTCATCCCTTTTTTCAGTATTCCTAAGTCTTCCTCTGTTTTTTACTGCGTTATTTGTAGGCTTGAATTACGAATTGTTCAAAAGGGCAACTCCACTTGTTTTAATCTGTGTAGCGACGCTTTTGGTTATGAGTGAAAGGGGCGAAGAGTTCGAAGGAAGCCTATCAGCTTGGAGAAAGAGACTTTACGCTCTTGCTGTCTTTGTAGCTTCGGGAATGCTTGGCTACATTGCCTTGCAAAACTCTGAACTTGCAGAGATCACGCCCGCTGGCTCGGTGCTTTTGCCATTGCTAACGGGTCTTTTTGGAGCACCAGTTTTACTTTTCTCGATCTTCACAAAAACCTCAGGGATCCCGAAGCAGGAAATTAAGCTTAGCTTTCCAGAAGTCTCAACGACAATAAAAGGCTCTTTGGCGGGTTTCTTTGTTTCGATATTCCCGGGAATAAGCAGTGGAGTTGCAACTGTAGTTTCGTCGCTTGGAGAAAAGAGCGATAGGGGTTATATAATCGCAATGAGTTCTGCAAATACTGCAAATGTCATCTTTTGCTTTTTCATGCTTCTTGCAATTGGCAGAACGAGAAGTGGTTCAGCTGATGCTCTCAAATCGCTCAATTTGATCCCGAGTTTTCAGGAAATAGCAGTCCTTTCTTTAATCTCTGGTTTGATTGCTTTCGTCTCAACACTTTCCATTGGCTTCTTTATTGCCAAGAAGATAGATCAGATCGACGGAAGAAAGCTTTCGATTGCAGTATTTGCGTTCCTTATTGCGATTATCATGGCGCTAACGGGATTTTATGGGCTTGCAGTCTTCTTTTCTGCAATTCCAATAGGGCTTTCAACACAATTTTTGGGCGTAAGAAGAATAAACTGTATGGGGTGTCTGATAATGCCTATAACGTTTTGGTATCTAAGTTAAAAAATAAAAATTAAGAAAGTTAAGAAAGCCGTTACTTCTTTTCTTCTTTCTTTTCTGCTGGCTTCTGCTCTACTTTCTTTTTGCTCTCCAAAGCATCTCCGATTATGGTTCCGACAATGAAGAAAATTGCAAGAACTACCACGACAATCAAAATTCCAATGGTTGCACCGATGGTTGCACCAATCAACGAGGCTTCGGGGTTCAGGAAGCTAATCGCAAGTCCAGCGATAACGCCAACCACGAGTCCTATGACCAGTGCTTTTTTCAGTATCGCCGCTCTGTTCTCCTTGCCGGGTCTTGTGTATCCGTAGATCACTCCCAGCACAAGCATCAAAACCGCAATATATAGATCCCAAGCCATGATATTTAAAAGAACTTTTTGATTATAAAATTTTCTATCAGAATTTTTTATTCTCCTGAAAATCTCTTTAAGATCTCCCACTCCTCATCAATCGCCCTCTCTATAGCCACTATGTCCTCATCCCCTAAATGCTCGAATCTTCCCTGAACCTTTAGATATTCAGCCAGTGGAATCCTATTGCCCTTTTCAGCGAACTTTTTTCCAATTCCAGAAAACCTAAGCTTTCCATCGTAGAATTCAAAGAGAGCCCAAGCTCCGCTCATCACAGCCTTTCTTGCGATTTCGATCGTTTTCTCGCTCGGAAACCTCCAGCCCGGAGGGCATGGGCAATGGATTTGAATGAACCTAAATCCCTCACTCTGACTGGCTTTTCCGAACTTTCTTCGCAGATCTTCGATGTAGCCAACCGTTGCGGTTGCCACATAATCCGCTCTGTGAGCAATCATGATCAGAGCGAGATTTCTTTTCTCATCAGCTTTTCCAGCTGGGGATGTGCTGGTTTTAGCTTTCCAGAAAGTGCTCAGGCTTGCTTGAGTTCCAGTGTTCATATAAGCTTCGTTGTCAACAACCACAGTTATGATGTCGTCTTTCCTTGTTGCGGAAGCGCTAAGCGTGGCAAAGCCAATGTCGGCAGCTCCATCTCCGATCCATGCAATAACGTTCGCCTTCACTCCTGCTCTTTTGTAGGCTTCCTTAACACCGCAAGCAACAGCGTTGGTTGAGGCAAAGGGAACATGGATCACGGGAATTTTCATCGCTGAATTCGGATGAAGCCCAGCAACAACAGTTGAGCAACCAGCGGGAATTACAAGCACTGGATTTTCTATCTCGTCCAAGCATCTCATCGCAAGCGATATTGGACAACCCTGACAGCTTGTGTTTCCGGGAAGGATCATAGATACCACTCCATCTCAAGCTTACCGTTCATAAAATCCTTGAAGATCCTGTAAAAGTCATCAACACCAACATCAACTCCACCAATACCCGCAACAACATTCTTGGCTTCAACTCCGCAAGAAGAAACCTCGATTCCAAGAACACCTCGCAGATCACTGTTGGCTTTGTCAACAACCAAAACTTCACCGCCAAGCTCTTTAACAGCCTTTTTGGGAAATGGTCTCAAAAATCTGATCCTTAGCAGTCCGATCTTAAAGCCTTCTTGCCTGAGCATGTCGATCGCATCCTTCGCATCTCCACACCAGCCCCCCATCATCACCACAGCAAAGTCAGCATCATCAAGCCTGTAGCTCTCCACAAGTCCTCCATGGTTTCCGAAGTCCTTGTCAGTCTTCTCAATAACCTTTGCAGAGTTCTCTAAATCCACCGCTAAATCATATCTTGCCTTCATCCTCGCCTTACCCATAGTTACTGCGTTCACAGCGAAATTGTCCGATGGAAGCACTTTGTAAGCCTGTCTTCTTGGAGGAATCTTCGGTTCCCAGATCTCGACAACTTCAGCGGTGTGGCTCATCGTGAAAGCATCGAGTCCGACAGCAAACGGAATGTTTACCTCTTCGCTTACGCAAAAAGCCTGCAAAGTCATGTCAAATGCTTCCTGAGCATTTTCAGCCATTCCTATGATCCAGCCCGCATCCCTAAGCTGAACTATATCTGTGTGGTCTCCATGAATGTTCCAGGGAGCTCCGATTGAGCGGGTCGCAACAGCCATAACTGCGGGAAGCCTTGAGCCAGCAATCCACCAGCACATCTCGAACATGTAAGCGAGCCCATGGCTCGAAGTTGCGGTAAAAACCCTCGCCCCAGCAGTCGCTGCACCATGAATTACCGCCATTGCGGAGTGCTCGGACTCAACCCTAACAAAGGTTGCATCAAGTTCTCCTTTTGCAATCATCTTCGCAAGGCTTTCAACAATTGGAGACTGCGGAGTAATTGGGTATGCTGCAATAACGTCAGGTTTTGCAATTTTCACAGCCTCAGCAACCGCTTCGTTGCTTGTCAACAGCTTCCTTACTCTTGAACCATTTCTATGGCTTTTTGTCTGCACATTTCCTTGCAAATTCCACACCCCTTGCAGAATCTGTAATCGATCTCGATCTCCTCGCTAATTACACCCTCAGGGCAGTATGAGAAGCAGGTTTTGCACTTATTGCATAGCTCCTTATTTATCACGGGTCTGTAATTTCTCCATGTGCCAGTCTCTCCTGCTGCTCCAAGCTTCATTCTCGAAATGATCGGCTCTAAGTCCAACGAACCACCTCGTAAGCTTCTTTTGCAGCTTCAAAGCTCTTATCCGCTTTTTCGCCAAGTTCGGTGTAAATCGCCTCTTCAAGATAAGAAAGTTCAATTTCTAAAGCCTTTGCCATTGCCCCGCTCATAGGGGCACTTAGTATAGCCCAGCCCGCATAAACGAGTTCGTGGTTCTCAGCGATGCGGGTCGCATCTAAATAATAAGTCTTTTCAGCAATCTTTATGGGATTTGGAGAGTTTATAATACCCAATTTTGCGCTTGAATTTAAATTTATTTTTTTATCAAAAACTGCAAGCCCATAGGGGTTTCTTATTGATGATCTTCTCCTTATCGGTTCGTCTGATATTCTCAGGTAAGCGTTAACCGTCGCACCCCTTCTTTCAGGGCCAAATTGGGGCATTGCCTGAGCATACAAACCCTTGAGCATTGCAGCTGTCGCAATTAGCCTTGCAGTCGTAACCCCTCCCTGACCACCTCTGCAGTAGATCGTGATCTCGAAGAGCATAAACAGAAGGAAACTCCAAAATTAAAAAAATTGTGCTTAAGACCTTGTTATGCTCTATTTTAACCAGACCAAATCTATACCGAAACTTTTCCGCGAGAAGCTTTTAGAGGGCTAAAAGCAGGGCTAATCTTTACAGCTTTTGTTTTAGTCCCATTTCTTTTCCTTGCTTTTAAGAAATTCAGAAACTGAGGATTATTCTTTAAATTTGCAGAAAATCAACCTACTCTAATCCAACCCCTCTCAAAGCGCCTAAATCTCCTTTTCTCAGCCTCATAAAGCTCCATCAGCTCTTCAAGGAAATCCTTTTCAGCAAACAAGATTATTCCATCTTCCAACGCATCGAGAATCGTCGGATTTCCTTTTATAAGCATCTTCTTTACTTCATTGCTTTTGTAAGCCTTTACATCCAGAGGGGCATTGGTTTTGTCAAGCTCATATAACAACTTCATCCTCTCTTTGAAGTTCTCAGGCAATTTATCCGAAACGACGAGCAAGTCCACATCACTCCCAACGCCGAATTTTTT
>JAVYOO010000005.1 GCA_038734275.1 Archaeoglobaceae archaeon | reverse complement strand
GCTTGTCTCCCGCTGTTATTCCCTTGACCGGGCAGATTGCCGAGCAGGCTGTGCAATGACTGCAGATCGCTGGCTTGATGACTTCTTCGAGCAGATTGCCGAAGAATTTCTTCTTGTGTTTTTTCTCGGGTAAAATTATTTGCCATTCCTGCATTAAGACACCTCTTTCAGCTCAAGCACCCGCATGGGACAATTTCTAACGCAGATCCCACAGCCAGTGCACTTCTTAGCGTCGATCTTAAGCTTGTTAGCCTTTCTGTCTACTGCGATCGCATCACTTGGGCAAAGTTCAACGCAGATCCTGCAACCAAGACAGCTCTCTGGATCGGTGCAAATTGAAACTTTCCTTTTAACTGGTGGCAAGAATGCTTCAACTACCAGCTCTTCGATTTCTGGCTTTCTAATCAATTTCCAGCCTTCATCATCGATTAGATACTCAACAGTAACTGTATCCTCTCGAAAGACTTCAGGAGCTTTCATCATTTGATCCGCTCTCAGCTTCATTTCATTCATTGTTGCAAAGGCTACATCATGGATCTTCGTTGATTTCAGTGCTCCACTCGGACAGCTTTCAACGCAGAAATGACAAAAAATGCACTTTGTGTAATCAATTCCCGGCCAAGCCTTTTCGTAGAAGGTCATTTGAATCGCATTCGCCGGGCAGATGTGAGCACATCTGAAACAGCTTATGCATTTCTCCTGATCAAATATAATTAGCCCCCTGAAATTAGTGGGATATTTTCTTCTTTCTCTTGGATACTCAACAGTCACTCTATCAGGCGTTATAGCCTGCCTGATTGCTTCCCGAATGACTTCGATGTGATTTCGAAGCATTTCAGCTTTGCCAGCCTTAAATTCTACCTTCATACCAACATCCCCACTCCCGCACCAATTAGCAAGGCAATTATCGAAAGAGCCAATATCCAGCTAAAACTAATTCGCAAAGCCTGATCAATCCTATAACGGGCATACATCGATCTAACCATAGCAATTATCGAGATCACAATGAGAGTTTTTATCACGAGCCATAGCGGGGCGTTGAGATCACCGAGCAAAGAGATGTATATCCCATTCCAGCCACCAAGGAATAAGATCACGAAAAGCAAAGCCATTACATAAAGCTTCTCGTAAGCCAAAACCATTACAAGCCCAAAAAGAATACCAGAATACTCCACAAATGGTCCAAAGGCGATCTCCTGATCTGCCTCAGGGATCTCAAACGGTAAACGGGAAGTTGCCATCAGCATCGCTATGAGAAACACCAGAAATGCCAAAGGATTAAGAATTGCCCCCGGAATCCACTGCTTCTCAACCGCCACATAGGGATCTCCACTGCCATAGAGAAAGACCATCGAGATGACTGCAATTATGAATGGGATTTCATAGGCAACATACATCAGAGCCTCTCTAACCGAGCCTATGAAGGCAAATCTGTTGTTTGAAGCCCAACCAATGGCGACTATCGTTATCGGAATCAGAGAGATAAAGGCTACTGTGAGCTGGATTGCGTATGGCGATTTTATTCCAACAACGTTGCCCGCAGGTATAAAGGCAATTGGAAGCAGAATCGGAATAAAGGCGAGAATTGGAAGTTGCACAAAATAAGGGCGATGAGCATCTCTGTGAATTATTGCCTCCTGGAACAGATATCTCACACCGTCCGCAAGAGCCTGAATTGCTCCCCTTAATGGGCGGTAAACTTCCAGAGGTCCAACTCTCCACTGAATCCTCGCGGTGAGTTTTCTCTCAAACCAAACGATGTAAAGAAGATAGATCATCAGAATCGTTAGCCCGGGCATAATTGCGATTGCGAACAACGGTCGCCAGAGGACTATTGCGAGAATTAAATCGACCAGATTGCTTAGGTATGGTATCGGAATTTGGGCTACGATTTTCATCAATATGCCTATGATCGGCTTTATTATCGGGATATCGAGCTGATTTGCTTTCAGAACGCTTAACAGGAATTTAACGAAGTCGAGCAATGTCTCCAGCATAGCCATCACCTATCCGCTTCGGGCGGGAAATAGCCAAAGCTCCCATAGATCGCCTGAAGGTCTGCAAGTCTCTCGCCTTTCAGCGACTCCATGAAGCCGCGAAGATAAAGCCATCCGGGAGTGACTATTCTAAGGCGATAGGGCACATTGCTTTCACCATCGCTCACGAGTGTGTAGATCACCGAGCCCCTTGCAGCTTCAGTTAGCGTTGTAAACTCACCGACTGGCAGAACGATGTCTGCAAGTCTGTCAAAAAACTCGCCCCTGATCTCAGGGCTGTCGCAGATCTGTTCACTTATAACTCTTCCCTGTGGAAGATCTGCGATGCACTGCCTTATAATTCTAAGGCTCTGGGCAACTTCGTTAACTCGAACAAGGAACCTTGAATAGCTATCCCCTTCGTCAGCCACGACGATTTCCCAGTCAACCTTGTCGTAAGCCTCGTAGGGCTCAACTTTTCTAACGTCATACTCAACCCCACTTGCCCTTAAAAATGGCCCAACAACGCCAAATTCAATTGCTTCTTGCTTGCTAAGCACCCCTACATCCTTAAGCCTCGCAATAACCGTAGGATTCCTTATGAAGATCCTTTCAAAGCTCTTTAGCCTTTTCTCTATTGCAAATGTTGCCGAGTAAAGCCAATCAAGCGTCGCCTTATCAACGTCTCGCCTAATACCGCCCGGAATGATAAAAGAGGAGGTAAATCTAACTCCAGTCATTCTAACAAGAGCCTCGCAGATCAGCTCTCTTATGCCAAATGGATACATGAAACCAGTTGTGTGCCCCAAGAATACCGCAAGAATCGCCGCATCGTATAAATGCGTTCCAATTCTGCATAGCTCAGCAAGGATCGTCCTGAGATACTTTGCCCTCTCTGGCACTTCAAGATCCAAAGCGGACTCAATCGCTCTAACGTAGCCAAGGTTTAGGTTTGCGGAATCCATTATTGCGGGTCTTTCAACGAGCGGGATGTTTTGAATATAAAGTCTGTTCTCCGCAAGCTTTTCCATTGATCTGTGCACGTATCCGGGATCTGGAATGACTTCCTGAATTATGTCTCCCTTAACTCTAACGATTAGCCTCATGTGCCCGCTTCCGGGATGCTGAGGGCCGACAAGGATCAGAAATTCGTCCTTCTTGTAAACTTCCTCAACGTATTCCTTGGGAATTGGAAGGAAAAGGGACTCCAGCTCTTTCGGTGGTTCAACAGGAACCTCGATCGGGATCTCTTTCATTTCAATCACCCACGTAAATTTCTTCCTGAAGCTTGAAATCTTTCCTTAGCGGGAATTCTGGAGTATCTGGAGCAAGAAGGAATTTGCCCTTCCATGGGTTTCCTTTGAATTCAACTCCAAAGAAATCGTGCATCTCTCTCTCCATGTAATCCGCACTGGGGAAAATGTCTGCCAAGCTACTAACCTTCGCATCTTTTCTGGGAATTTCTGTGAATAGATTTACGATCACGGGCATTAGATCTTTATTGCTGTAGCTCGAAATGTGGTATTCGACAATGAACTTATCCTTAGCGGGAACATCGATCACATTTACCGACTTAACGTGATCGAAGCCGAGCTTCTTCAATTCTATTGCGGTCTCTTTCAAATTGCTCTCGGAAACCTTTAATGCAATTCTATTCTTTGCGGTGATCACCACAGACTCCAATTTCAATGCTTTCAGCTTTTCGCACAATTCTTTTCCAAAAGCCCAGTCAACTTCTTTTGCTCTGTTGACGATGATCAAAGGATTTTCAGAGATCCTCTTAGGACTTTTTGGCAAAATCTTTGGGATCTTGCCCTTCTGAAGCTTTAGATCGTAAAAATCAATCGAGCTCTCAGCCTCGCCCGTTTCAAGCTTCTTTTGTAGCTGTCTTATTCCCCTTAACAAAGCCTCTGGAGTAGGCGGGCATCCGGGAATAAAGAATTCAACGGGAACAACTTCTGAAGGCTTCACGAGGTTGTAGCCGTTCCAGAAAATACCACCATTGAGCCCGCAGGCTCCCATGACAATCACAAACTTTGGATCCGGCATCTGCTCCCACGTTATTCTTAAAACTCTTGCCATCTTCCTTGTAATGGCTCCTTCAACAATTATAAGATTAGTTTGCCTTGCAATACCGTAATTTAAGGCTCCAATTCTTTCTCCATCGTAGCCAGATGCAAAGGCATGAGCAAGCTCTGCGCCACAGCATGCGGTGACAAGATGAACTGGCCACAGACTCCATTTCGTGCCCCATTTCTTCAACGGAGCGAGCTTTCCGCTATGGATGAATTTAGTAAAGTCATCCATTTCTACCACCTCTCTTTAGCCCAGCAACCTCAAGAGAGTAGTTGTAACCAGCGTAAAGAGCGGGAAGGAGCAGTGCAAGGGCAATGATCGTGAATGCATACACATCCAAGGATGCCACCGCAGAAAGAAGCAGAATTAAAACAAATATCGGCTCCAGAGCCAAGAACATTACGACGAACCCAAAATACTGCATCGGCAAAACCCACTTTGGATGCCCTATCGGGATGTTTCCCGCTTCAAATCTCTGGATCTTGACTTCTGTAAGTCTGTATTTCGGTAGAACCTTAACAAGTATAAGCACTGCGACGTCTGTTATAAGTGCAACCGCAACGATCAGAAGGATTACAAGAACGTTTTCGATCATTTCAACACCTCCTTAACAAGCTCTACAAACCAGACTGGTGGAATCAAAGTGATCAGCATAACAAAAGCGGTTACAGTTGCCACAGTGTTTGTGATCAACGACTTCGAGCTAACTTCTGTGAGCCTTACAAGTCTTAGATAGTATGGAATCGAGATCGCCGAATTCAGCACAAGCAAGATCGCAAGCCAGAGATAGTTAGAAAACACAAGAGCGTAGATTATGAAGAATTTGCTCCAGAAGCCCATTAAAGGTGGCAGGCCTATGAATGAGAAGCTCAGAAGGTAGTTTGAGAGACTCGAAGATCCTCCCTTAATTGCATTAAAGAAGCCAATTTTGCCAAATGCATTCACAAACAGCTGAAGCAATCCGCCGGCGATTGCATAGTAAACAAATTCTCTTGGTGCCATGATTGCTGAAAAGGCAGCAAGCACATAGCCCATGTTTGCTATCGTTGAGTAAGCCAGTATTCTTGCTGGATCCTTGGCTGTTAGGGCTCCAATGTTTCCGATGAACATTGAAATTGCTGAAACAACCGCAAGGATTAGCAGTGCAAGCGAAGTTAGCTCAGTTGCGGTCATTAGAAGGATCTTGTATGCGACGATGAATGGAACGAACTTTGCGAGCGATGCAATGATCGAGATCGAGATCGGATTCGCATTTGAAAAAACATCTGGAACCCATTCGTGAAATGGAGCTACCCCGACTTCCAAGGCTAAGCCAATGAGCAGGACAACAAAGCCGAGCAAGTAGATCGTTGAATTTTGCCAGCTATAGCCCAAGTAAAGCACCGCTGAGCCAATGATAAAGACTACAGTAGCAATGACCATGAATGCGATGTATTTAATGCCAGTATCAACGTTCAGCTTGCCCTCATCGAGCATTACGATCAAATAAGTAGGAACGGAAACAACCACGAATAGAACGAGCAGTTCCGCAATGTCAGAAGTGAAAAAGACATAAGCGGTGGCAATTGCCATGAATACGATCAAAGCATAATCCAGTCCAGCGATCTGGTTTTTCCTGATCGCAAGCATCGAGATTAAATTTAGGATTGCAACCGACAAAACCATCAGAATAAGCCCATCGGATTCCAAGAATAGAAATACAACAAGTATGCTAAGAGCTAATGACAATATGGAATTCTTATAGCTCAAAATGCCCGCAAAGGTCAGAATTACGAGAGCCTTAAGAATGTCGAGCTCGGTAATCATACGATCACCCCTAAGGCAACCGCTACTACAAGGAGAAGCAGGATTACCGCGACTGAGATCTTCAGATATCTCTCAACGCTACCGCTCTGCACTTTCCTTATGCTCTTAGAAGCAAAGTTAAACGAATCTGGAATCGCTTTATGGCAGAAGAAGTCTATTGCTCTATTTCCATAATCCACGAGTTTAGCAAGAGCCCAGCCAAGCTTGGGGACTAAGTAGTCATTCAAAAATGCCAAGTATAATCTGTCTCCAAGGGCTTTGCCAATTGGAGACTCAAGTCTGGGCTTAGCCAGTCCAATCAGGTAAGTGGTTAGCACAACCAAGCCAACGGTTAATGAAGAGGTCAAAAATCCCTCCTCGACAAATTCATGGAATTCGTGATCTATGAGGTAAATTGCAAGGAGCAAAATTAGCATTGAGCCCATTACGATGTAAGCAAAGCTCATCAGCCTTCCACCGCCATGTGCCTTGAGCTTGTAATCTCCTTTCAGGAAGTTAAGGCTCAGGAACTTTGCAAGGAATGCTGAGTAAATGGCTGAAGTCAAAACCAATAGCATTAGCGGAATTAAGCCGAATTCATGCTCCAAGCTATGCATAACTCCATCCATTGCGGATTTTACCCAGTAAGCGGTAAGTGGCGGGATTCCGCTAAGGCAAAGAGTTGCGATGATTGTTGCAAGAAATGCAAGCCTTAGATGTTTCGCAATATCCTTTCCGCCGACACAGAAGCGATCGTGAGTCTCATGGATTAAATGCCCCGCAACAAGGAATAAAGTAGCCTTTGCGAAGGCATGCGTGACGAGATACCAGAATGCAACCATCAATGCGAACTCACCAACCCATTTGCTCGCTGAAGCGGTTGCAAACATGAGCCCAAGGCTTGACATCGTCGAGGCTGCGAGCAAAACCTTCCTCTCAAGACAGCCAAGCGCAACTGAGGCACCATAAAAAGCTGAAACCAAGCCAAGGAAAAGAACAAGAACGTAGATGGACTCAACTCCAGCGTTATGGATGTTCCATGGCTCCATATACCAGCTCAGTCGCATGAAGATGTATGTTCCAGCTGCGACCATTGTAGCTGAATGAAGCAAAGCGCTAACAGTCGTAGGACCAGTCATTGCGGTCATCAGCCATTCACTGAACGGTAACTGTGCAGACTTCGTAAATGGACCGAGCAGGAAAGCGAAGAGTATTAAGAAGATTCCAAATGCCCCAACCTTTTCTGCAAGTTCATGCCAGTGGATTTCGCTTATGTTTAGGGTTCCAGCAAAGAAGAAAATTGCGGCGATTGCGAAGAACATCGGCATGTCTCCTATGCGAATCGTCGAGATTGCTCTCCATGCTCCAAGACTTGGAGACCAGAAGTAGTTAATTCCCGCTATTTTTCTGCCAACGTTTCCAACGAAGCTCATGTCATCGTCATCTCTAAACCAATGCCCTATAAGACCCCATGAAGCCAATCCAAGCCCTTCCCAGCCAATAAGGAGCATTAGCAAGTTATCGCTGTAAACAACGAGGAGCATCGAGGCTGTGAACAGGTTGAAGAAGAACCAATACCAGCCAAGACGGTAATCGTGCTTCATGTATTCCAAGCCATAAACGCCGATGAGGAATGCTATGAAAGCTGTGAGCACACCCATGATCTTGCTAAGGTAGTCAAAGATGAACACAAAGCTAATGTTGTAGCCAGGAAGCCAGTCAAATGGAATCTTAACCGCTCCTTCAAGTTTACCAAAGTTAAAAAGGATGTAGAGAGAACAGATTAAAGATATGAAAAGCCCAAAGACCGCAATAATGGGCAGATTTCTTGTCCACTCTCTTTTTGGTTCCATTAGCCATGCAAAGGCAACTGGCAAACTCGAAATGATTGGGGCAAGGAGCAGAGTTGCGATTAAGGTTGCTTCATTGAGCGGGAAATCTATCATGGCATAACACCCCCGAGGGCAAGCTTTATGCCGTCAAGAAGGGCGGGAGCCAAGGGCGGAAAGATAAAGGCTACGCTGAAGAAAGCAATCGCATACAAGGGCAGATCAAGTAGCCTGCTGAACTTTGGCTTCTCGTAGCTCATTGGTGTTCCGTAGTAGATTTCTTTCATCGTGTAGAAGCTGTATAGCCCAGAAATTATGAAAACAAGAACAACCAAAGAAATTATTTGCAAATTGAACCCATAGATTTGAGTTAGTCCGAGCAGTATAAAGAATTCAGCAAACATTCCAATCGTTATGATACCGCTCAGCGTCATGAAGCCAAGCAGTGCTGCGTTGGAAATCGTGGGAACAAACTCGTGCATCCCCTTCATTTTGTCGAGATTTCTAAGCCCGTGGAAAGTCGCTATGATTGCTCCAGCGGTCATGAAGAGGATTGCTTTGCCAAATGCGTGGCTCATATACTGGATTACGAGCCCAATGAGCCCGTAGGAGCCGAGACAGATTGCAATTAGCACATAGCCCATCTGCGAGACTGTGGAGTATGCAAGCAATCTCTTGTAATCCCTTTGCTTGAAGACGCTGAGTCCAGCGTAGATGCTCGAGATTATTGCGTAGAAGATTATAATGTCTCTAAACTGAACTATGAAGGAGCTGTCAATGAGATAAATTCTCAGAAGCACATAGCCCGCAAGTCCAACTGTCAGCGGGCTCAGCAAAGCGCTAACTGGGGTTGGAGCTTCTGCGTGAGCCCAAGGTAGCCAGATGTGAGGTCCAAGCCCCGGAAGCTTGACAACCATTCCAAGAAAGATAAGAAGCCATGGAATAAAGCCTATGACCTTCAACTCATTTAAAGCAAGGGTCTGATTTGCAAAAGCAACGATAAGGAAACCAGTTAAAGCCAAAACACCAGCGATGTGTGTCCATACAAAGTAAAGAATTCCGACCCATTGCCTGTTGCCGTAGCCGTATAAGTAAATGAGCATGAACGAAGCGAGTAAGGAAATTTCAAGGAAGATGTATAGCAAAAGCAAGTTCCCGCTGTAAACGAGCCATAACATTGAGACTGCATATAGATTGTATAGGAACCAGTATTTTCTGAACTCTCCTTCTTTTGCTCCCATCTCTTCAAATCTATGCTTCATGTAGGGCAAAGAGTAAAGGGCAACCATTGCTGAAACCAATGAAATCGTAAAGCCAAATGCGTGGCTTATTGGATCATATAGCAAGTAGAAGTCCCCAATTGGTGCTGGCAGATTCATTAGTAGCTCTTCTCCTCTATGTGCAGTCAATAGCAGATACAAAGAAACAAATGCTGGAATCAGGAAAGAGATCGTTGACAAAGCGGTTGCTATTCTTGCTCTGAAGATCGGAAGTATGAATGTGATCAGAAGGGGAAAAAGAAGAATTAGCAGAAAATTCATTCAACATCACCTCCAGTCGAGATTTTCTCGATCTCGATGCCCTTCTTAAGCTTGTCAAGGATTATGATTGCAGAGATCAGAATTAAGAGCTCCGCACCGCTCGTAAAGATGGCAACAACGAGAATTGCAAAAGCGGTGTCTGGAATTGAGGCAAACAATGGCAGAATTGCCAAGAATACTCCCGCAAACATAAGCTCGAGGCTTATTAGCAATCTAACCGCATCTCTGGAAGATATTGCCATTAGATAAGCCACAAAAATGACAACCAGTGCAATTGCGAGCTCGATCATCTTCCTACCTCCTTAAGGATTTTTATCGTTGATAGCATTATTAATATCATCATGCAGACAAGGAAAAGAACCGCAATGAAGTAATCGCCAAGAAAAGTTATTCCATTCTCCAAAACTTCAAAACGAAACTCTAAAGGCAATCGCAAAATTATAAGCGCAACAACAATAGCGATCGCTAAGGCGGGCAACATGCTAAGCTTTCTGGAACTCTTAGCCCTGTAGGTTGCTGCAACCGCAATCGTTACAACGCCGACAGCACCAACGAAGACAAGAGTAATTAGAACAACCGAAGGCTGAAGATTGTAGAATGCATAGATCCCAGCGATGAAAAGCATTGTTAAAGACATGTATAAGGCAGAGTAGAAGTTATCCCTTGTTAATAGCGAAGCGATTGCGGACAGCAAGGCGAGTGCCCCAAGTATTGGAACAATGAAATATAAATCCATGATTGCGATAAACTCATATCTATTGATAAGCTTTACTGTGACTAAGAACTTACAGCCTTCTTAAAGCTTTCTTAAACTTCTATTTTATTGTTAAACGCTAACCAAGATCAACGCTTTAAAGCATGATCCAGATCTTAATTCATAGAAAGAAAAATTTGAAATACCGCAAGAAGACAAAAACTTGAAGCGGGGTAGGGTAGTCAGGTAATCCCGGCGGGCTCATAACCCGCAGATCCGTGGTTCAAATCCACGCCCCGCTATCTGCAGTGCTTTCCGCCCTATCCCGTTATTTATTTTTTATAAAAATTTTTGAGCTGAATTTAACGCTTTCTGAACAATAGTGCAATTCCGATTAATGCAATAAGTGAAAGCAGAAGCTCAAAGCCTGGGCTTCTTGCACCTGAAGGTGTCAAAGAGCTGCCCTTAACAAAAATCTTGGCTCCGTAGATCGTGTTGTTCGTCTCGTTGTATTCCTCGACCTGATTCATTGAATCCGCAACGATTTTTACGCGATACAAACCTCTCGGAACCTTGTCTGAGATTACTTTTTCACAACTGAGGCTCTTCACTTCTTCAGCAAGGATCTGATCAACCTTTATGCGATCGAGCTCGTATAGTTTTCCGTCCTCGCCTTCAAGATACACCGCAACTTCATGGGTTCCAGCTTTTACGGGGCTGTAGTTCTTTATTTTGAAGTCAACGTAAACTTTTTCACCCCAGAAAACCTCGGAAGGGTGAGCTTCAACAAATTCGGGAATCAAATCCGGAGCTGAAACGCCATATTTCCATGTAACTTGCACTCGAACTGTTTTTTTGAAGGGGTCTCTGTTCTCAATAACAACGTAATAGTTTCCACTTTTTTCAGGAATAAAGACCTTCGAATACGTCTTTTCAGCTCTTGCAGAGAAAATTGGACCCGCAGTTCTACCTTCTCTGTAAAGGTTGAAGTTTTCCTCGTCGAAAATGTAAATGTTTACGTATTTGCCATTTATTTCAGTCACATCAACAGAAACCCTGTTCTGGGTTTTCCCAGTTAAGCTTATGTAAAAGCTAACATAGGCGTAGTTCTCCATCGGGACATTCAAAGTCTCGTTTAAGAGCTCTTTTTCGAAAGTGTCGTAAATTGTCAGCGCACCAAAAGCAATCGGAAGCAAGAAAATCAGGGAAGCGAACAACAGCCATTCTGATCTTAATCGCTTCATAGGATTAATTAAAAATATGACGGATATAAATATTTGATATAAATATTTCGACAGGGTTAATCCTCTCTGAAAGCGGGTATTATCTTCTCAGCATAGATTTTCATCACAAGCTTTGGATCTGGTCCGACGTTTATGACCATCAAATGCTTAACGCCCGCCTTTCTGAATTCTTCTATCTTAGAAATGCACTCCTCTGGATTTCCGACTATGAAGAAATCCGCCAGAATTTCGTCGCTTACTCTTGAAGCGTATTCGATGAACTTCGAGAGCGAATCGTCTGTAAGCATCAATCTCTCAAAATAAAATCTCTTCGAGAAATCCTTCGGAACATCGAGAGTATAGCCGGCTTGCTCAACCTTTTCGAGGGCTGAAATGACTATGCCCGCAAAACGTCTTGCCCTTTCCATCGCCTGACTACTGTCGTAATCGATCGCGGTGTAGATCTGCAATGCAGTGTCGATCTCATCGAGATTTCGCCCAGCTTTCTCAGCCCCTCTTTTCACGTCTTGAAGATTCTCTTTGTATGTCTTTGGAGTTTCGACTATTGGCATCCAGCCATCGCAGAGCATCCCAGTGAGTTCTCTCGTTTTTTTACCGTTTGCACCAACGTAAATCGGAATCTTTTGCACAGGTTTGATCTGGAGAAACGCATTTTCAAGTTTGAATGCCTTTCCAGAATAAGAAAAGGTCTCACCTTCCCAGAGCTTCTTTGTGATCTCTATACCCTCTTTAAGCATGTTGAACCTATCCCATTTTATCCCGAAAGGTAGAATGTTCATCGCTTCTCCAGCTCCAACGCCCAAAAAAGTCCTTCCTGGAGCCAGATGGTCAAGCGTTGCGAAGAACTGTGCGAGAATTGATGGATGATATCTAACGAAGTCCGTAACGCCAGTTCCAAGCTTTATTTTCTGAGTTTTCATTGCAACTGCGGATAGGATTGCCAAAGCATTCGGAGTTAACCCTGGAGGAACCATAAGGGTGTGGTCTGGGATCACGAGTGAATAGAACCCCATTTCGTCGCTCTGAATTGCTATCTTCATCGCCCTGTCAAGTGGTGGCATTGGAGGGGACAAAAGATTCCCGAACCTCATGTTTCAAAGCAGTGATGCGAAATTTATAAACTTTTATCAAGTTATTTTCGAGTCAAAAATTAGCCGAATTAATAAAATTCAAAAAATCAACTGAGAATCTGCTTTAAAATCTTCATGCCCTCGCTGTAAAGCTCTTCAGCCCTTTCCTTGGTTTTGCCTTCAGCATAAATCCTTGCAATTGGCTCTGTGCCCGAGGGACGAATCAGAATCCAGCCGTCTTCAAAATCGATCCTTGCACCATCGACATGATTGGCATCTGGGAATCTACTTCGAAGCTCAGAAAGAACTTTTTCCTTATTCCTGCACTCAACCTTGCCTTTAAGCATGTAATAACGTGGAATCTCTGCAATTAGCTCACTTAGCTTTTTTCCAGTCTCGTCCATAAGCTCGAGGATTTTTGCAACGCTCATACCCCCATCTCTTGCAAGCAGATGCTCTGGAAAGATCAGTCCGCCATTTCCTTCGCCACCAAAGATAGCTTTCTTTTCAATCATGACCTTTGCAACAACTGGCGAACCTACAGCAGTATAAACCACTTCTCCTCCAGCAGATTTTACCGCATCTTCAACGCAACGAGAAGATGAAACTGGAGTTACCACAATGCCTCCACCATGCTTCTCGACGTAGTGCTTTGCCATCAACGCAAGCATCGCATCTTCTGAAACGAACTCTCCCTTCTCATTCACAAAAACCGCCCTGTCTGCGTCGCCATCGTGAGCAACACCCAAATCCGCTCCAAAATCAACAACCGCCCTCTTAAGAAGTCCGAGTTCTTTTTCAACTGGTTCAGGGTTTCTTGCAGGAAATCTACCGTCTGGGTTGCAGTTTATACCATAAACCTCGCAACCAAGCCTTTTCAGGATTTCAGGAGTTGTAAAGCAACCAGCACCATTGCCACAATCGACTGCAACGCGGTATTTTTTGTCAATCGCAACGCTTTCAACGATTGCGTTAACGTATGGCTCAATGCAATTGTCGTGTAAAAGGCTACCAACCTCATTCCATTTCGCAATCCTAAAGCTTTTGCTCATGTAAACTCTTTCGCTTTGCTCATCCATTTCTCTAAAGAATTCTGCTCCATTTTCCTGAACAAACTTTATCCCGTTGTATTCTCTCGGATTATGGCTTGCAGTAACAACAACTCCTGCAATCTTCTTTAATTTTGCGTAAAACTGAAGTGCTGGAGTTGGAGCGATTCCGAGATCAACTGCGACGCTACCTGCAGACATTATTCCTGCAAGAACCGCAGATTTCAGCATGAAGCTTGAAAGCCTTGTGTCGCAAGCAACCGCTATTTTTCCGGGCTTTAAAGTCGCTATCACTCTGCCCAAATCTAAAGCCATTTCCGCTGTGAGCTCTTCATTCGCAATTCCACGAACACCATTTGTGCCGAAAAGACTCATAATTCCACCCTAAACATAACCTGTGTTGCGGTTCTAAGCTTTCTTCTTATTGCGGGAAGCTCGTAAAGGTAAAGCATCAGGTTATCATTAACCATGCGGTCATAACCAAAGGCTTTTTTTATAAAATCTATGTGAAGCTTGTCTCTTACGAAAATTACCCTTTCGCCACCGATTTCGCACATCTCCAAGATTATCGGGATCCTGAATTTTTTCCTTTCAAGCTCGTCAACGTGCTGTGCTATGAACTCGAGTTCTTTCTTCTCGATGTAGTATTCATTTCCATCCTTTGCAAGAATCGTCGGATCCTTCTCATTTAGCATTTCTTCAAGATTTCTCGTCACTGCAGGCATGTGTTTGTTAACCGATTCAATCATTTTTGCAAGAATTTTTTCGTTCATCTCAGCACCTCCATCTCGACAAAGCCTGAGCTGATTCCAAGCAACTTCGAAGCACTGCCATTTCTAACGCTAAGCTCAAGAGTTCCAAAGCTACCGATCAAAGCCAAGGGTTCACCTTCAGCCACATCAGAGTAAGTCTTCACTATCGGAAATTCTATGCCATGAAGATTAAAACCTTTTGCACCCATCAAGGCATTTGCGGGAACATTTGTGATCAGATTTCCAAATCTATCGACATAAACAACCCTTGCCTTTAGATTTTTTCCTTCTAAAGCGTAGTCAAAAAGATTTAAAGGTTGCATGGCATCTATTTCTCTGAAGTAGCTGAAATCTTGTTTCAAAAGCATCGCCACCGCTGGAGCGAAGACGTCTCTTCCATGAAAAGTCGTGGATAACTCTCCAACGAGCTCTGAGATCTTGTTATCGATCTCATAGATCTTTAGAATCCCATCTTCGCTTGCAGAAGGATAGGCTATGCCGTTGTCAGGAGCAACGAAGAAGTGGTGCTTGGTTTTAACAACAATGGCTTTTCTATTGCTTCCAACACCTGGATCCACGATCGCAACATGAATCGCATTTCTGAAGAATCGATAGGAGTGGTAGAGCAAGAATGCACCCTGAAAAACGTTCTGAGGTTCAATAGAGTGGGCTATATCGACTATTTTTGCTTCTGGAGCCAAGCTTAATATTACTCCCTTCATTACTCCAGGATAAAAATCGCCGAAGTCTGTAAGCAGAGTAACTATCATACCGCGAAGGTTATTCTCAAGGCATTTCTCAAAGCTGGACCAAGCCCCAGAACGAGCAGAGCGAATTTTAAGAAGTTCTTAAGACTTTCTTTTTCCTCAGATGCATCTATAAGGTAAAGAACGAGTCCTATGACTGCGAACTTGGCTATAGGTAAAGCTATAGGCCCGAAGTTTTCAACGATGAGTTCTGGAAGCACGTGGATCTCAACGTAGCCATGATACTGAACCCCCAAAAACGTTCCAAAGCTATCGAGCATATGTGCAAACATCACAGAAAAGCTGAGCAAATTCTTTGTTTTAAGCGGAATTTGATAAAAAGCGGTGGCAACGATAAAGGCTCCGATGATTGCATAGGGCAAAATAAGAGGATTTTCGATTTTTAGATTTAAAAACAAAAGAGCAAGCGTTGGAATCGCAAAAGCGAGCCCAACCAAACTATAGGCAAGGTAATATCTATCACCAAAAAATCTCCTTGATGCTAAAAGGGTTGGAAATGCTATGAAAAAGATTAGAAAGAATATGAATGGAGACATGAAAACGTATGAAACTGGGGGTTTCAAAAATCCCGCATCTTCCACAACTCTTGAAGACGAACCAAGTATTACGTATGGGATGTTTGCAAAAATAAACTTTCTGTCGATCTCAAACCTTTTTTCGATGAATCTGTAAAGCAGAAAAACTGCAATTACGAGTATAATCGCCCATGTAAGCGTGTTAACGATGTTGTATCCCTCCTTGTAAACGATCGAGTCAATGTAATACTCTTTTATGAATCCCCAAAGATCCATGTCAAAAGTTTTTTGGCAGTATATTAATTTTCTTCAGCGAAAAACTGCAGAATTTTCGAAATCTTTAAAACTATGCGGAGACTAAGTTTATGGAATGCAAGTTCTGCGGAAAAAATGCTCCTTCTAAATTCCTTGGTGTTTGCGTTGATTGTGCAAGGTCTGAGAAATCATTAAGCCTGCTGGATAAAATTCATCCCAAGAAAGGAGCATTCGTAAAAACCTGTAAGCTCTGTGCAAACGAATGCAAAGAGCTCGCTCTATGCGGAAAACCCCTTTATGGCAATCTGATCTACTACGAGGATCCCTTGCCTACGAACTGCTGTAACTCTTGGTTCTGCAGCGGTAGCAAGCTCTCCGGGACGAATATGGCTGTTTTTTATTACGGTTGCAACTTTGACTGCGTTTTTTGCCAGAACTGGAGCCACAAGAACGTGAATCGGAATTTCGTAAGTCTTGAAGAGCTTTTGCAAGCGGTTCAGCAAAAAAGAGTGAAATGCATCTGCCACTTCGGCGGATCTCCAGAACCTCAGCTTCCTTTTGCATTGAAATTCAGCAGAAAAGCTTTAGAGCTTAGAGAAGACATCATGATCTGCTGGGAATGGAATGGAGCGGGAAATTCCGCTTTGGCTTTAAAGAGTGCAGAGATTAGCAGTAAGTCTAAAGGAACCGTGAAGTTCGATCTAAAAGCGTGGAGTGAGCCATTGCATTTGCTTCTAACTGGAAGAAGTCCTGAAAGAGTTAGAAAAAACTTTGAACTCATTGGTGAACGATTTCCCGAAGTTTTATCAGCCACAACTTTGCTGGTGCCATACTACGTTGATGAATCCGAGATCAACGGTATTGCAAGCTTTATAGCCTCTATCAGCGAGAAAATTCCATATAGCCTCCTCGTTTTCCATCCGGATTATAAGCTAACAGATCTTCCAGTTACACCAAGAGAACAGGTGATGAAATGCTATAAAACTGCAAAAAAGCATCTCAGGAACGTTAACATCGGGAATTTGCACCTTTTAGGGCTTTAATGAGCTTCTTTATTCCCTCAAATGTAAACTCATCTGGAATTATTGCCGAGAGACCTCTTTTTTCAAGAAACTCTGCGGTTGGTGTTCCAATAGCAATAAGAACAATTTTACGGAGTTTTTTGATGCACTCTTCGTCGCAATTATCAAGAAAGCTTTCCGCAATCATTCTGCTTGAGAACACAATTGCATCATAAAATCCAGATTTGACTTTTTCTATCTCCTTTTTTTGCTCCTCCCCCTTTAGCTTGACAATTCTGTAAGCAAATACTTCGCTGTAGTCTGCAAATTCAGAAATTCTTCGCAAAACATCGCTTCCCTGATCGCTACGAATCGCTACAACCCTTTTGCCCTTTAGAAGCTCTTTGAATTCCTCAACGATGGCACCCGACTCGAATCTCTTTGGCACAAGAACTTCATAGCCCGCATTTTTTAGAATCTCTGCGGTCTTTTTTCCGATTGCAATGACTTTTTCAAGCTTTATTCCCCTTTTGGCTATTTCTCTCGCAGAATTCTGGCTCGTAACTATTGCAAAGTCATGCGGGGGCACCTGAAAGTTCTCATACCGCAATGCGACAAATGGGCATCCGTAAGCTTCGATTCCCGCTTTTCTGAACATTTCGACAGTCTCGCTGAGAAGCTCAGCGGGACGAAGGATCAAGACTCTCATAGTCCTTTAAAAAAGGAAGCTTTTCCCGCGTTTTCTGAACATCCGACAGATCTATGTCCGCCATCAGGACTTCCTGATAGATCCCCGCTTCCAAAAGCACTTTTCCTTCAGGATCGACAAGCATTGAGTTGCCCCCGTAGTCGAGATCCCCTTCAACGCAGTTAACACCCGCAACGAATAGCTGGTTTTCTATCGCTCTTGCCCTCAGCAATGTCTTCCAGTGCTCAATTCTCTGCTTTGGAAACTCCGCAGGCACAGCGATGATCTCAGCTCCTTTCTTCATCAATTTCCTTGCAAGTTCTGGAAATCTTATTTCGTAGCAGATCAAAACACCAATTCTACCTATGGGAGTTTCAAAGACCTCGAGCCTATTTCCGGACTTGAAAAATTCCTTTTCCCTGTTGAGCGGAAAGAGAAGATTTTTTCTGTGAATGCCCAAGATCTCTCCCCGGTTTATAATGACTGCTGAATCGTATAAGGCGTCGCTTTTCTCAGCGACTCCCACAACGATTACCAGATCCCTTTCTTTTGAAAGTTTCAGGATCATTTCCAGCTCTTTTTCGAGCTTTTCAACCGACAAGAGGCAGTTTTCATAAAGTCCAGTGTTAAAAAGTTCCGGAAGGATAACCAAATTCGCTTTAACTTGCAGTGCTCTCTTAATCAGGCTCAAACCTTTCATAAGATTCGCTTCTCTGTCAGGAGCTATTTTCTGCTGGGCTAAGGCAATTCGAAGCTTAGATGTGCTCAACTACTCTCCCCTCCTGTGTCAAAACGAGCTTTCCGTCAACTCTCTTTATGCAGAATCCCTGAAGGAGAACCTGAAGGTGATAATTGAGTTCCGAGCTTGATAAATTGAGTTCTCTTGCTATCTGTTCTTCGCTTAGACCCTTTAGAATCAGCTTTAATATTTCCTTCCTTATCGGATGATTTACCGCACGATGATAGCGTTCGTGATACTCCTTGCTCTTTTCAATGCTCTTTGAATACTCCTCCCAGCTCGACACCTTGAGAATTTTGCAAACCAAATTATTAAGTTTTCGTTTCCCAGCCCTCTCTTTATAGCATTCCAAAACCCGCAGTGAACAGCAAAGTTTTTTAATTTCCAATTAAACGAATTTTATGCCTAATGGTATTGATGATAAAATAAAACTCTCAGCGGAAATTTTGGCAAAATCGAAGAATGCGGTAGTTTTTACTGGAGCGGGAATATCTGCGGAGAGCGGTATTCCAACTTTCCGTGGTGAAGATGGGTTATGGAGAAAGTATGACCCAGAAGAAGTTGCTTCAATTCAGGGATTTAGAAGAAATCCAAGAGCTTTCTGGGAATTCTCGATGGAGCTCATGAAAAATACTTCCGCTGAACCAAATCCCGCCCATTATGCAATCGCAGAACTTGAAAAAATGGGAATTGTTAAGGCAGTAATAACTCAAAATATTGACATGCTCCATCAGAGAGCGGGAAGCAAAAAGGTTTACGAGCTACATGGAAGCATAGAGAAATTAAAATGCCTTGACTGTCGCAAAGAATATAGCTGGGAGGATTTTTCGGATTTGCTTCAGAATAGCGATATACCGAAGTGCAAACACTGCGGAAGTTATTACGTAAAGCCAAAAGTTGTTCTTTTTGGCGAACCCCTGCCATCGACAGTGCTATATCAGGCAATCGAGGAGTCGAGGAGAGCTGATGCCTTTCTGGTTGTAGGCTCAAGCCTTGTCGTTTATCCTGCGGCGGAGCTTCCATACATAGCGAAGAGCAATGGGGCAAAGATGATACTAATAAATGCAGAATCAACTGTTGCAGACCACATATTTGACGTCGTATTCTATGGAAAGGCTGGTGAGATACTGCCAAAGATCGTGGAGGAAGTAAAAAGGATAAAAAGTCGTATTTAGATATTTATCAACTCTTAAACGAGAGTTTTACTGTTCTTTTGAATTACAAAGTCCTTCAATTATTTAAATTAATCCCTGAGCAAATTCCTTAAAACTCAGCAAAAAACCTTTTAAAAGCCTTAAATCAAAATCGAAGCCCAAATAGCAAGTCGCACGCGATAAAATTTCGCTTTATTATTACAAAGATTTATTTTTTATACTTCCTCCTTTTGCCAATCTGAGCTCTACTATTTTTATTCTTAAGCTCTACCCTGATGAAATTTATTTGATTTTTAAAAAAGCTTTTTAAAAGTGATTAAATTCAAAAAGAATGCGAAGAAAAAAGTCGCACACCTTTATAAATGAGTTGCAACTTTGGAGGTTTGCGAGAGTATATAAATAAAAGAAGGCATTAGAAAGCTTTAAATTGAGAAAGAAGTAAAAATTCATGAGGGTTGAAATCAGACCAAAATGGGATTGAAAGCAAAGAAGCTACTTAAGAAAGACTTTTGACGAGCAAAGTTGAAATCAGACCAAAATGGGATTGAAAGCCACTCACACTTACAATAGCATCCTCCAAATAATTAGGTTGAAATCAGACCAAAATGGGATTGAAAGACTCTCCACGATCTGATAAACTTCACGAAATTTTTGAGTTGAAATCAGACCAAAATGGGATTGAAAGTTTTTAAAAGCATTAAAGGTAAGAAGCACAGCCACTTGTTGAAATCAGACCAAAATGGGATTGAAAGGTTGTTTGCGGAGTTTGCGGAGAGTTTAATGAGCCACGTTGAAATCAGACCAAAATGGGATTGAAAGTAGACCAATAAGGCGGTTTGTAAGCTATGTAGGCAGAATCTTGTTGAAATCAGACCAAAATGGGATTGAAAGATTTCACTATGCTTTGGTATTATAACGAAGAAGGGGAGTTGAAATCAGACCAAAATGGGATTGAAAGAAAAGAGACATGAGTTTGCTTGCCCAACATATTCCTCGTTGAAAGTTGAAATCAGACCAAAATGGGATTGAAAGCCAGTTTTGCCAATCTTCTGCCCGTTGAGATATATTTGTTGAAATCAGACCAAAATGGGATTGAAAGAAATAAACTCGGCGACCAAGTTGTATTTGGCAACTGGAAGGGTTGAAATCAGACCAAAATGGGATTGAAAGGTAGACCAATAAGGCGGTTTGTAAGCTATGTAGGCAGGTTGAAATCAGACCAAAATGGGATTGAAAGGCAAAGTATTCATAGCCTTCAATGTCTCCAAACTCGTGTTGAAATCAGACCAAAATGGGATTGAAAGGTCTGCGGACAAGATGGCTTTCTAAGGGCTTATGAGAGGTTGAAATCAGACCAAAATGGGATTGAAAGTCCACCAACATTATTTTTGCTTTTCCTGTTACTGTAAGTTGAAATCAGACCAAAATGGGATTGAAAGTTTATCTCAACTTCCATAAAGCTAATTTAAAATAAGAGTTGAAATCAGACCAAAATGGGATTGAAAGGGAATCTTGACCTCGAAGCTATCCTTTATCAGCTTCTGTTGAAATCAGACCAAAATGGGATTGAAAGCCACGTAAAATAAAAGATCGGGTGGACTTCTATCCAGGTTGAAATCAGACCAAAATGGGATTGAAAGGGATTTTGTTTCTGTAGAGGATGAGCTTGCCAATTCTCGTTGAAATCAGACCAAAATGGGATTGAAAGATATAAATACGAGATTCCTATTCACAAATGTCCCTCTTTGTTGAAATCAGACCAAAATGGGATTGAAAGTCCACAGTATATCTTCCTTCGCCCCAAGCGTTATATGTTGAAATCAGACCAAAATGGGATTGAAAGACAGTCACAACTTGCCCTCGAGGATATGCAACTTTTAGGTTGAAATCAGACCAAAATGGGATTGAAAGTCATAAACCTCGCCACTGTCCAAAATTGCGATGTATTCGAAGTTGAAATCAGACCAAAATGGGATTGAAAGATTCTACCCCTTTTTTGGGGTAGGGAGAACTGCACAAAAGTTGAAATCAGACCAAAATGGGATTGAAAGTAATTCAGGACAAAGTAAGACGCTGGCAGTAACATTCGTTGAAATCAGACCAAAATGGGATTGAAAGTGCTTTAACGTATGTTGTTAACCACAAGATATCGCCAGTTGAAATCAGACCAAAATGGGATTGAAAGGTCTTCAAAGCCTGTGGCGTGTAAAGCAGGGAATAGTGTTGAAATCAGACCAAAATGGGATTGAAAGGCAATCGCCCCGCTCAGCTCACCGGGCGTCAAATTGGTTGAAATCAGACCAAAATGGGATTGAAAGACACCAGCTGCATGTGGACATGCCATGCTAGTACCACTAGCTTCTCGTTGAAAGTTGAAATCAGACCAAAATGGGATTGAAAGCTTTCAATTGAAGTTGCGGATTACTTCTATTCAGCAGTTTCATGTTGAAATCAGACCAAAATGGGATTGAAAGCTATAAGCAAACATACTGCACCAACCAAGATATCTCGTTGAAATCAGACCAAAATGGGATTGAAAGGCGGAAGGTTTTGCTCCTTCTCAGCTCAACCCTTATCCCAAGTTGAAATCAGACCAAAATGGGATTGAAAGCTTTAAAAAAGGCCCTGGAGGCACCTTGCAGGTTGGTTGAAATCAGACCAAAATGGGATTGAAAGAACGAAACAAAACAATACCTGCTCCCACCAGTGTTTAGTTGAAATCAGACCAAAATGGGATTGAAAGGAAGAGATAATAGCTCTTGTAGAACAAACGATTAAACAGTTGAAATCAGACCAAAATGGGATTGAAAGCCGCCAATGCTACCGATGGGAGTCCCTGCCAAAGCCGTTGAAATCAGACCAAAATGGGATTGAAAGATTGCAATTTCAGGGGGGGCTGCTAAATTCTCTATACCGTTGAAATCAGACCAAAATGGGATTGAAAGCTTCGTAAAGTTAGATTTTTCGTTTGCAAGATATTCGGTTGAAATCAGACCAAAATGGGATTGAAAGTGTATTGTGTGACTTCGTGTTCGAAACTGCTTTTACAGTTGAAATCAGACCAAAATGGGATTGAAAGTTACTCTAACATAATGACCATCGTTAAGCACAATTTGTTGAAATCAGACCAAAATGGGATTGAAAGGAAAATCCGAAAAACTGGTTCGATTACGTATACGAGCCAGTTGAAATCAGACCAAAATGGGATTGAAAGCTTTTTTTTCTTCTTCTGCACCAGTCATAAAAAAAGGTTGAAATCAGACCAAAATGGGATTGAAAGCTGTGTAGGATAAAAAAAGCTAACCAGGACGAATGCCTGTTGAAATCAGACCAAAATGGGATTGAAAGGTATTTTTTGTTGCTCTCAAAGCTCATTGCAAAGATGTTGAAATCAGACCAAAATGGGATTGAAAGACAGTAGATTCTCGTTTTGAAGGCCTTGGAGTTTTATCTTTCATTCAGAATACTCCTAAGTTGCCAACTATGTGTATGAAAAACCACTCTCTATCACGGTAAATCTCCGCTTCACAACCGATAAGTTCGGAAAATTCCACTGGCAAACGCAAGTAAGGTATTCAAAGCCTTTGCAACAAATTTAAAGTTTTGAGTGTTGCAAAGTCAAATCTGAGCTATAAAAGGACGCTTGTTTAGTAGATATTCGACCAGCTGTCACCTCTTAGCAAATATTTTTATTAATCAAACTTCAATCTTTTCCAAAAGCTCGCGAACTCTCATGCCTTTTCTTGCTCCAAGCTTTTCAGCTTTTGAAGTCAATTCCGAGATCTCTGCATTTAGCATGTCCTCGAAGCTTCTAACGCCTCTAACAACACAGGCGCAATTTCCGAGCTTTTCCATCGCTTCAACGCTTATGTATCCGCAACCAATCACGATTTCTCCGCAGATGATCAAAAGCAACGGGGCTTTTGGCAGATCGACTTTTAATCCGAGAACTCTCTTTCCTTTAATCTCTAATAGTTCCACAGTGATCAATAAAATCACCCATTTTGGTATCTGGGTTGAGCTTTGTTAATTTTTCTGTCAGAAACTTTCAATTAATCTTTTTAACCCAGATCTAAAATCAAAAGCGATGGCTAAGATTGAGCTCAGAAGTGTCAAAAAAGCGTTCAAGGACGGCACACATAGAGCGAGAAAGCCTGAAGAAACTCTAAGCTGGATTGAGCCAAAGATAAAAATCGCTGGAATCACAAGGCTTGCAAATATAACCGGGCTGGACAGAATAGGAATCCCAATCTTTTCAGCGATAAGGCCGACTGCAGCTGAAGGAGCTGTGTCGGTTTATTCGGGCAAAGGGATGACAGAGACTCTGGCAAAGATCTCCGCAATAATGGAGAGCTTCGAGAGATACTCTGCGGAGTTCAGGAATGAGAAGACAATCAAAGGAAATTACAGGCAGATCTCAGAAGAATACAATGCAATTGATCCCGAATCGCTGATCCTTCCTAAAGATACACCTTTCAACGAAGATGTGGTGCTTAGATGGGTATGGGGCTATGATTTGCTTCAGAACGAGGAGATTCTTGTACCAGTTAGCGCAGTATTTCATCCCTACTCTCCAATTGGCGATTTTCATCTTTTCAGAACCACGACGAATGGTCTCGCTTCTGGAAATACTATTGAAGAAGCAATTCTGCACGGCTTGATGGAAGTCGTTGAAAGAGATGCCTGGAGCATTGCGGAGCTCTGCAGAAATGGCGGTAAAGTGATCGAAACTGACGATCCATTGATCCAAGAATTAATTGAAAAATTTAAAAAAGCGGGAGTTGAGATTTTCTTGAGAGACATCACAAGTGATCTTAAAATTCCTGTTGTTGCTGCGGTTTCCGACGACGTAACCTTAAAAGATCCCGCATTGCTAACGATTGGCTTTGGTGCTCATTCTGAGCCTGAAGTTGCATGCATAAGGGCAATTCTGGAGGTTGCCCAGAGCAGGCTTGTTCAGATTCAGGGAGCAAGAGAGGACACAATAAAGGCTGAAGTAATGAGGAGAGCGGGTTATGAGAGAATGAAAAGGATAAACAGGCACTGGTTTGAAAGAAGCGAAGAAGTCGAGCTCAGCAAGCTTCCAAAGTTCTCCACGGAGGATCTAAGAGAGGACATAGAGATCACGTTGAGCTTGCTAAAGAAAAAAGGATTTGAAAGGGCTATAGTGGTTGATCTGACGAGAGAAGAGCTCGGAGTTCCTACAGTCCGCGTAATAGTGCCAGGGTTGGAAGTTTTTGGAATGGATCCAACAAGGGTAGGTGAGAGAGCTCTTAGCTTTCTGAAGAAATGAAAGCTGTGATCTTCACTGGACCAAGCCTTAGCCATGAAGAGGCAAGAAAGATCTTTGCTCAAGCGGAATATAGGCCGCCTATAAAGCGTGGAGATGCTTTAAAAGCTCTCAAAGATGGTGCCAAGATCCTGGGGATCATAGACGGCGTTTTTTTGCAGGATGTAGCGATCTCTCCAAGGGAGATCATGGAAGTGCTCAGAGAGGGAGTGATCGTTGTTGGCGGTGGAAGCATTGGGGCTCTAAGAGCTGCGGAACTCTGCGAACTTGGAATGATTGGCGTTGGTGAGATCTTCAGAATGTTCAAAAATGGAGAGCTTGAATCTGACGATGAGGTAGCGGTTGTTGTCAATCCAGAAACTTTCGAAGCACTCTCGGAGCCTTTGGTGAACATAAGGGCAACTCTTTCTGCTTTAGTTACAAAGGGCTTGATTGAGGTAGAGAAGAGAGACAGATTGATCGAGATTGCAAAAAGACTGCATTACTCAAGGCGAAGCTACGAAACTCTGATTGAAAAGGCAATTCGAGAGGGTTTTATCACCAAGAGTGAGGCAGAAAAGCTTTTGAACACCATAAATGAGAATAAAGTCAACCTCAAAAAGCTCGACGCAATAAAAGTTGTCGAAAAAGTTAAAGAGATCTGCTTAATGACTGAGAAGCTCTAATATGGCTGAGCAACCTGTGCATCTCGGGCAACCCGCTTTGAACTTTAACCTGATTTTGTATTCTCCCTTAAGCTCTGCAAGGCTTTCGTATACTTTGAGCACATGCCTTAGATCTGTGCGATCCGCTGAGCTGGGTGGCGGACGATACGGGGCGATGTAGGGATAAACTCCCCGCTCAGCCATGGCTCTGAAACCTTTAACAACGCTTTCAACGCTTTCCCCCAAGCCTACAAGGATCCAAGATGAGACGTTCCACTCTCCAAAAACTTCAACCGCATTTTCCCATGCTTTAAGGTATTCCTCTATTGCGGGCTTTCCGGGCACTACCGCATTTCGTATTCTTTCGTCAAAAGTCTCGACGTGAATCCCAATGGTGTCAACTCCTGAAGAGTAAAGAAGCTCCAAGTATTCCCTGTTTATTGGCTCAATCTGTGCATGGATTGGAATTTCAACTTCTTCACGAATTTTCTTAGCAACTTCTGAATACCTGATCGCTCCTTTGTCCACAAGATTTGGCGTTCCCGTTGTTAAAGTCAAGTGTCTCGATTTGTCTTCCAAATAGGCAACCTTCACAGCTTCAGCAATATCTTCTGGATCCTTATCCAGGATCTGCTTCTCTGGAACATTTTCTTCAATCACGCAAAAAACGCATTTTTTGCCTGCATCGACATGCACGCACTTTCTTGTCACCGCGGTGACGAGGGCGTTAACTCCGTCAAGGGCGACATATCTGCCAGCGGAGATGCCCTTTATCATGTGCTCATAGTATTTCGCTGTCGGAAGCTTGACTTTGCCTATCTTCTCGTGCCCTTTGTAAAGCCATACGCCATTGTCCTTTTCTAAAAGCACATAGGGAGACTCCTTTGCAAAAGATTGCACCGCCGGAGCGGAGACTATTGAATCCCTAACTGCGAACCCAATTCCACCTACTGGTCCTCCTCCTCCACGGCGCAAAGGCGATAAAGAGCTTCTTACGCCAAGAACGAGCAATTCAAGCTTTGTTCTGTAATCAAGCATAGATCTTTACAGCTTCTTCTGGCGAATTCGAGAATGCCAAAGCCGCTACAGCGCCTATGAGACCTCTCTCACCAGTTATTACTATCGTCTCTATTCCGAGTTCTTCTGCAATTATCTTAGCCTCTTCAAGCTCAACAAGCTGAGATTTCACCTTCTCTCCATATTTTCTAAGCTTCTCAGGAATTGAAATTTTTCTGTAAACAACCATTGCAGTGTTATCACTGAGCGTTGTTTTCTCGAGCTCCTTTCTGAATGCCTCAACAAGCTCTTCTGGCTTTTCAGTTGCAAAGCTCACTGAGATTGAAACGCAATTTGTGGTCTTTGCGGGATTCTTGGTGTATAGCTGTGTGATCGTATGAAGCAGATAGTAGCCATAGCCCGCTTTTTCAAGCTTGTAAGCGATCTCGTTAACAAGAGCCCATGTTGCCCCCTTCTCTTTGTTGTCAGTGTCGTCAACGCCTATTACAACCTTTGAATACTTCTTAAGCCTGATCTTTGCTTTTCCAAGCTTTGCTCCGCCTCCAAGCTCCACAATTTCAATGCCGTCAACATCTTCAGCCATTCCTCTGCAAACTGTTGCGGCAATTCCACCGCCTGCCAAGCCAGCATAGGTTATCTCGATTCTGTCCGTCAGCTTTACTTCCTCAATTCCCGCTCCCGCTACGCCGGGAATTAGCTTCAACTCAGTCTTTCCGGGCTTTAAAACAAAAATGTTTCTTGCACCCTCTCTTCTTGCCCACAACACAAGATCGCTAACCCTCGGATAGTGCAGAACTTCCCAAGAGGCTCCTCCGTAGCATCTTTCGCGAGCATGAAACTCGTGCAATTCCACAAGCTCGCCGTCAGTCATTGCGACAACTCTTGAATAAGGTGAGACCCATGGTAAGCTTCCGTATTGCTTAATCAGCTCCTCCTTGCTAAGGTAACTCATGCTCAACATTCGTGGGGTTGATTTAAATATATTTTTATCCATTGAAGATTGTTTTATTTCTTTTCCAAGACCTCGAAAGACTTATCTTGGCTTGGAAGGAATTGAAAAAGATGAGCTCTGAGGACTTTAGAAAAAGAGTGAGAAAGCAGACAGAAAAGCTAAGAGAGATCGAAGGGGCATGTGGAATCTGCCACGGAACGCTTGAGGCTATCACAGAAGAGAATGGAGTCGTTTGTGCATATGAAAAACCCGATGGGATCTTGGCTTTGATAAAAGACAATGAGGGCAACGTCATTGGAGAGGGCTTCGACATCGTCTGGTCTCCAGCGATCCTCGAGGCGGAAATAAATGCAAAGCTTATCCCCGAGAGGTTTGAAGACAAGTTGAGGCAGGCTTTGAGCGATGAAGATGAGATTAAAGCGATTGCAGAACTTTATGGCTATGGGAGGGTTGTAACGCCATCAGTCATCGCACTACAGTTCGTTAATGAGCTTGGAGGAAGAACACTTATAAGAAGGGAAGGGGTTGGCGTTGTGGCAAGGCTTTACGATAAAGACAATAGGCTGATTGCCCAGTCTTCAGTCTCTTATTGCCCGACATGTGCAATTGTGAAGGCAATTATCAAAAACGATCAGCTTACGCAATTCGTGAAGGAAAAGCTAAAGAATGCTCGGAATACTGGAAAAATCAAGTTTGAAGAAGGCGTTGAGAATAGATACGAGGCAAAAGGGGGCGCAGTTAGGGCAAGCATTCTTAAAGGAGAAAAGGTGCTTGCGGATCGAGTTCTTGGATGTTGCATAGCCTATTCAACCACAAAAGCTGAGATTGCTGCGGGCTTAGTGTCTCAGGAGAGTGCAAGGAGGTTCAAAGCGTATTGCAACCTTTGCCCGATGAAGCACTGCTGGATGGAGAAGTCAATGGGGGCTATGGGCAACATCGTGCTTCACCGCCTTTCGGAGCTTGGAACCGAGATTGAAGTTACCTCCGAGGGTTTTATAGTTGCAAAGATCCCTGGAGAAGGTATTGTGGGCAGAGGAACCCTTTGCTCTCTGAGTGCGCTCACCAATATGCTGATAACATCAAATGGAAGCAAAATTTTAAAGCCATCTCCAGCAAAGAGGTTTCCGAGTTCTGATGAGGATTGAGCTGAAAAGTTTTTAAATAGGTTGCAAATTCTGTTTGAGAAAAATGAGTGAAGAAGCCTCTCAAACAATAAAAAGTCTTGAAAAAATCTTCAGAAACAATGCGAACTTAGCCAAAACTCTCGTGGGTTATATTGACAAGTTTTACAGCAAATTGCAGAAAGATTTCGGGAGCTTTAAGATCATGGACTTCTGCGGAACGCATGAGTGGACGATAACGCACTATGGGCTGCGAAGCCTGATGCCTGAAGGCTTGGAGCTTGTTGCTGGTCCTGGATGTCCAGTTTGCGTTACTCCATCTTACTATATAGAAAATGCAATCCGATTAGGCTTTGAAGGGATTGTAATTTACACCTACGGCGACGTTTATAGACTTCCGAGCCTTAAGCCTTTAAATGGTGCAAGTTCCTTAGCAGAAGCGAAGGCTTTGGGTGCTGAAATAAAGATCGTAACTGGAATAGGAGATGCAATACTTGACGCAAGAGCTCATGGTAAAGAGGCTGTATTTTTGGGAATTGGCTTCGAAACCGTCGCCTCTGGCTATGCACAGACACTCATAAGCAATCTTTTGCCTGAAAATCTGAAGCTGATGAGCTTGGTAAAGTTAACACCACCCGCAATGATTGCAACAGTCGATATACTTGAAAAAGAGGAAGAAAATTCAGTCAAGGGAATTATAGCTCCCGGGCATGTTTCAACGATCATTGGAGCAAAGTCCTGGAAGCCTGTTGCAGACAGGCACAAGATCCCGGTAGTCGTCACGGGCTTTGAGCCGATAGACGTGCTCATTGCTATAGCAGAGATTTTAAAACAGCTTGTAAGAGGAGAAGCAAAGGTTTCGATAGAATACACAAGAGCGGTTAGCTGGGAAGGTGATTTGAAGGCTCAGGAAATGATTTGCAGGGCTTTTAAAGTTGTTGAAGACGCCTGGCGTGGAATCGGGTTTTTGCCAGAAAGCGGTTTAAGGATTTCAGATCACTTTGCTTCATTCGACGCCTTCAGGGAGTATGGAATTCCAGAAATTGCTCCTGAAAGCTGTCAAGCGGATTTGCCAAAGGGCTGTAGATGTGCTGAAGTGGTTATAGGCAAAGAAAAGCCAACTAACTGTCCGCTTTTTATGAAAAAGTGCACGCCCTCTTCGCCTGTCGGACCTTGCATGGTCTCTCTGGAAGGCACGTGTGCGATCTGGGCAAGATTTGGGGCAAATGGCTTGGCGGATCGAATTGCTGATGAGCTTGAGCTGAGGTGAGAAAATGTGCTGGGGAGTGCCTGCGGTTGTGCGCAAGATCGACGGCGAATTCGCTGAGATCGACTACGGTGACGGAGTGCTTAGGAAAGTCATCGTTGGCATAGCGGAAGAGAAGCTGAATAAAGGGGATCTTGTGATCGTGCACGCGGGCGTCATAATCACAAAGCTGAGCTTTGAAGATGCAAGCACAACTGCGGAAATGCTCAGAGATATAGCAAGGACTGCTGGCGAAAGCTCTGATTTGCTTGAGCATTACGAGAGAATTCTGAAACTCTCTAAAGAGGTGAAAGAGTGAAATTCGTTAAATTAGCCCATGGGTCTGGCGGAGAAGAAACTGGAGAGTTGCTTAACGAAATTCTGTTCTCTAAGGTTCCAGAAAGATTAAAGAAGGTCCCTGAAGGACTTGGGATTGATCTTCCCGATGACGGTGCGGTGATTCCTGTAAAAAACTCAAAGATCGTTGTTTCTACGGACTCATACACGGTAAACCCCCCATTTTTTCCCGGGGGCAATATAGGAATGCTCTCAGCGATAGGCTCGATCAACGACGTTGTTGTTATGGGGGCAAAGCCAATAGCGGGGCTTGATTCGATCATAGTCGAAGAGGGTTTTCCGATTGAAGATCTAAAGACCATAGTCGATTCGCTGATTGAAGTTTTCAAGAAAGAAGGTGTTGCACTGGTTGGTGGTGACTTTAAAGTCATGCCAAAAGGGGGAATTGACAGAATAGTGATTACAACCACGGTTCTTGGGATCGCTGAGAGAACAATTGTCGATCTGCCGAAAGAAGGGGACAAGCTGATCGTAACAGACTATGTAGGCGATCACGGAGCGGTGATAATGATGCTCCAGATGGGTCTCAGCGATGTGGAAGAGCTTAAATGCGGAATGCTCAGGAGCGATGCAAAGCCACTTACAGCACTTCTGCCAGTCATTAACGCTTACTCTGAGCACATAAACGCATGCAGAGACATTACAAGGGGCGGACTTGGAGGCGTGCTTAACGACTGGGCTAAAAATGTTGAAGCTGTGCTTGTTGTCGACAGCGATCTGCCAATAAAGGAACCAGTCAAAAGATATTCTGAAATGCTTGGCATAGATCCGATCTACTTAGCAAGCGAGGGTTCTGCACTTTTCTCTGTTAGCTCTGAAGTTGCTGAAGAGTTTCTTGAGGCTCTAAAAAAGCAAGGCTTTGAGAATGCTCGCTTGATCGGAGAAGTCCGAAAGAGCGAGAAATACAAGGGCTATGTGCTCATGAAAACTGCTGTAGGTGGCTTCAGAATTGTCGAGCCCCCGAGAGGAGAGCTTGTTCCAAGGATCTGCTGAACTCTCGAAGATCCATGTCCATAAATGCTTTCTCTGCTCAGAAAGTGGAGTTAGAAGAGTTTTGGATTAACGAAGCTAAAAGCCTGATCTGGAAAAAGAAGTTCGAGCGAGTTCTAGAGGGGGATCTATGCAGTGCCAAGTGGTTTTTGGGCGGTAGGATCAATGTATACGAGAACTTGATCAAAAAGCATTCCAAGACGGAGAACTGGAACAAGACTGCAATAATCAGCGAAAATGAGATTGGAGAAGTCAGAAAAATAAGCTATGCGGAATTGGATCAGCTTGCAGGCAGAATAGCTTCAGGATTAAAGGATAATGGATTGCAAGCAGGAGATTGGCTCCTGATATATGCTCCCCCATGCATAGAGTCGTTTGCAACGATCTTAGCGGGAGTTAAGCTTGGATCTCCGTTCGAGGTAGTTTTTACTGGTTTTGGATGGCTTGAAGTGGCGAAGAGAATTGCCCTAAGAAAACCGAGAATTGTTTTTACTGTAGATGGATTTTATAGAAACAAGAAAATCTTAGAGCCTTTAAAAACCTTAAGGAAGGCTTTGGATTTCCTAAAATTTAAGCCAAAAGTCATAGTCCATAACAGATTCGGCTCGAAGCTTTACAATGAATTGGCATTCGAAGAGCTTCTTGGCAAAGGTTCTGGAAGATCTGCAATCTTTGATTCCCAAGATCCGCTTTTCGGATTGCATGTTGGCTATGAAGAGGAATTCAAGCCAGTAACTCATTCAGCTGGAGGATTTCTGGTTCAGGCGATTTCAACAGCCAAAATGCTCGGAATTAGCTCATCCGACACCATTTTCTGCACGATCTGGCCTTGCTGGATCACTGGAGCCACTTACGGTATTTTTGCACCTTTAATGCTTGGTTCAACAATTCTGAGCTACGAAGGAGCTCCAGATTACCCAAATTGGAATCGATATCTTGAATTGATTGAAAAGCACAAGGCAACGATTTTCATAACTGCGGGCGGAATTTTAAGAATTCTTTCAGAAAGGGACTTTAGCAGAGATTTAAGCCTTAAGGCGGTATTCTCAACTCCCGACATGCTAAACGCGGAAGTCCTAAGCAAAATTCAGAGAATTTTTGGAGAAGCACAGCTAAAAGTAACGTTTATTCAGGGTGAGCTTGGAAGCTTTGTAACGAATTCCAATGCTCAAACTCCTTTAGGTTCCGTTGGCAAAGCTATGCCGGGATTTTTACTGGATGTGATCGATCAGAAAGGGGCTCCGATAAGAAACAAGATCGAAAGGCTCATTGTTAGAGCACCTTGGCCTGCAATGCCTCTGGATCGTGAATTCAGGGCTTTATTGAAAAATGGCTTCTACGACACGATGAACCTCGGGCTCATAAACGATGACGGCTACATCTTCTCATTTGGCAGAAGGGACAGCGTTTTGAGAATTAAAGGATACAGATTGAGTCCCGGGGCAATTGAGAGCGCGATAGAATTTAATGACACAAAGAAGGCGGTTGTTGTTGGGATTAAAGATGAAGATGGAGATGAATTGCCGATCGTGATTGTTGAAGGAGCAATTAGCGATGAAGACATAAAGAGAAAAATTTCAGAACGATTTGGAGCCTTTATCAAACCCTACACAGTCTTGAGTGTTGAAAGAATTCAGGGAGACAAAAATGAAATCAGAAGAGCTTTAAAGAACGCTCTTAGGGAAAAAAGAGACCTGAGTAAAGTTTATGAAATCTTAAAGCATCAAATTGGCTGAAGCTATAAGTATTTGCCCCAAAGCGATTCCACCGTCCCCAAGGGGGGTTTTTCTGGGCAAATAAACCTCAATTTCTTCTGCGGAGAGAATCTCCCGAATTCCTTTAACGAGGTATGTATTCACACCCGCACCACCAGTGACAATAACTTTTTCGTATTCCAGACTCCTTTGCCTGAAAACCTCGAGTGCAGTCAAGCCAAGTGCCCTCCCTATTCCCTGCAAAACTGTTCTTGCGAGGTCCTCTTTTTTACCTTCGCTTTCAATTGCCCATTCGAGCAAGTTCTTAACGTCTATAAGGATTCTGTCTTCTTTGCAAAGCTTCGCAGTTAGCTTAAAGTCCTTTCCAAAGTCTGCCAAGGCTTCAAGCTTCATCGGTGGCTCTCCCTCATAGGTTCTTTCTGTGCAAATGCCAAGCAGTGCTGAAAAGGCATCTAAAATCCTTCCCAAGCTTGTAGTTGCAACTCCTTTTCCTTTCTTTGCAATCATGCATGTGATTTCAGCTTCTTTCAAGCCATAGGGCAAAGAATCGATTAGGTTTCTTTCATTCAGAAGCTCAAGAATTTCATCCTCTTTAAACCCATAAGAGCTCATTAGGGCAATCAGAGATTTTGCGGGATATTTTGCGGAGCTGTCTCCGCCAGGAAGGTTGAATGGCTTAAGGCTTGCAATCCTTTCGTATTCTTTCCAGTTTGCAATCAGCACTTCTCCACCCCATATAGCCCCGTCGTCGCCATAACCAGTTCCGTCGATCGTTATCGCTAAAGCCTTATCTTCTGGTTCCAAGCCGAGTTCTGCAATTGCAGACACTGCGTGAGCATGATGGTGCTGGACTTCAAAAACTGGGGCTGAAGGAAAATCTTTGAGCAATTTTCTGTTGTGATAAAGTGGATGCATGTCAATGGCTATGAATTCGGGCTTTATTCGGTAATTCTCAACAAGCCAGCTTATTTCGCTCTTCATTGCCTCAAGATTCTCGATTTCATCAAGGTCTCCAATGAATTGCGTTAAAACAACCTTGTTATCAAATGAAATTGCTCCAGCGGTTTGTAGCTCTGCTCCAAGAGCTATGCCATTGGGCAAATCTCTGCAAACTTTAATCCACTCAGGAGCATAGCCCCTGCCTCTTCGCAGGAAAACAGGCTCACCATCTGTGAATCTCAGAACGCTGTCATCAACCCTGTGCACGATTTCCCTTTCATGCTCAACAACGTAGTCAACAATGCCAGAAAGCTGTGAAAAAACTTCTTCAAGGTTTCTGCACATCGGCTTTCCGTGAACATTTCCGCTCGTCATTATTAGAAATCCGTCTGGAATTTTGCTTAAAAGAAGAATCTGAAATGCTGAGTAAGGAAGCATTATTCCGATTGTGGAAAGCCCCGGAGCAACGAATTCAGAAACCGAAGAGCCTTTCTTTGGCATCACAACTATTGGTCTTTCTGGAGACTCCAAAAGCTCTTTTGCCCCCGAGGGCGGGTCTGCAATTTTCTCTACCACACTATAATCTTTCGCCATTAAGGCAAATGGTTTGTTCTCCCTTCTTTTTCTCTTCCTCAGCTCCAAGACGATGGAGTCGTCTGAGCCAAGACAGGCTATGTGATAACCACCAATTCCCTTTATAGCGAGAATCTTACCTTCAAGGAGCTTCTCGACCGCAAAATCAACTGCATCCTCCACAACCATTCTTTTTCCATTCAAATCGTAAACGAGCGTTTTCGGACCGCACTTTGGACAGCTTATTCCCTGAGCATGAAATCTCCTCAAATTCCCTGGATTGCCATAATCACTTGAGCATTCTTCGCAAAGAGGAAATTGGTTCATTGCGGTGTTTTCACGGTCGTATGGCAAACTATAGAGCATGGAAAATCTCGGACCGCACCAAGCACAGCTGTTCCAGTGGTAGCGATAGAATCTACTGCCTGAGCTCAAGATTTCTTGAGCACAGTCTTTGCAGATCGCAAAATCTGGCGGGATTATGCTTCTTTCCTCAAATTTCGAATCGCTTTTTAGAATTTTGAAATCCTTATAGCCACAAGGCTCAACTTCTTCAATAATAACTTGCTCGAACCTTGCGGAAATCGGTTTTTCCTTTTGCAGTCTATCTATGAAGGATTTTAAGGCTTCATCAGAACCCTCTACAAGAATTTCGACTTCGCTACCCCCCATATTTCGAACATAGCCATTAAGAGCTTTGGCTACCGCCAAGCGGTAAACAAATGGTCTTAAACCAACTCCCTGAACAACTCCGATGAGCTTGATTCTGATCGCTTTGAGCATTTGCAAATTCTGAGCTTGCAAACTTTAAAAAATTGTGCGGTCTTCGAATTGATTGAAAAGGAGGAATAGGGTTATATATACAATTATTGATTATGATTGGTGGTTATATGACTCAGCACGAAAAAGTTGTTAAAAGCATAGAGAAGAAGATGGGGTTTGCCCCGGGAATTATGAAGCTTGTTAAAGAGCTTGATCCGAAGGCTGTTGAGTTCTATGAGTTCTGCGATAAAGCAATACAGGAAGACGGAGCTCTGCCTGCGAAGTTCAAGCTCATGCTGGTTATGGCAATGGGAGCCCAAAGGCATTGCAAGGAATGCGTCACTTCAGCAATGCGAGGGGCGATGAACCGTGGAGCTACGAGAGAAGAAATCGTCGAGGCAATTCGGGTGATCTTCGTTGCAGGCGGTGCTCAGGCGGTCGCGGCGTGCAGAGAGGCTATTGAGGAGCTTATTAAGAAGTAAATTATATTTTTTAAACTTCGAGATACCATCCGCTAACTTCTGTAAATGGGCTAATTGACTCCTTACATGTTCCATCGACGAATGTCTTGTATCCACTAGGAGTTTCAACCCAAACAATGGCATGATTAACTTTTTTTGGTTCACTTGGATTCTCAGAGTCCATATAAACGATCTTAACTATGTAATTTGCCTGCGCAGCTTTCAACATACTTGCGATCAAAATTGCAATGTCTTCGCAATCTCCTCCACCACCAATAAGGGTTTCGATCGGGAATCGGGGAATTTCTTCTAATTCTGGATGATAAACAGTCAGCTGGGTAGCAATATACCAAACTTCCTGGATAAAAGCTTCGTCACTATTAAGCTCTTTATATAGCTCAGGCATTACTTTTGAAAAGCTCCTATCGTCAATAAATCGACTGACATCCACAACCCTATAGAACTCCCCCATCTTCTCATTTTTTAGAATTTTGTATTGTAAGTTTTTTCTTTCGTAATATCCCCGAATTATGGTCAACTCCAGAGTCTCTATCGGGACAAACCAAACATGCAAGCCCCCTTTGGACGTTTTGAAAATTATATTTACCGTTCTATTTTCGATCACGACATATGGGGGTAGCTTTGCAAATCCTAAATCCATTTTGAGAGCGGAGTACTTATTCAGAAGCGAGTTATATTCGTCCCACAGTCTGTTATAGTCATTTGCAAGCTCTTCGTATTGTTTTTTAAGGATGTTGCATTCTTCCAGTGATTTTCCAGCCCCTATATCTCTAAATTCAATGCATCCAGAGACCAAAATTATCAATAAGAGCACCAGAATTAACAGCCATCTTTTCCACATGAGTTTATGCTATACAATGGCTGTAAAAAATTAACTGCTGATTCAGAGTAAAAATAAAAACTTCAAAATTCTCTATATTCTCTATAATGAGCTCAAATGATTTCTAAAAGCAAATTTGGAAGTCTTTTCTCAAGTTGTCAACAATGTCTTTATGGAACTTGTTAGAAAAGTAGCTATTCGAAAAAAGAAAGCCAAAGAGGACTTTGAATACCCTTACTTGCTGTTGCCAGTGGAATTTTCCGAACTTATCGGTTGTGAAGCGGAGATTTACCGTGATAGAGAGTGGTTTTTCATACACATAGTTGGCAACCGAGTTGCCAACCCATATGAGATATCCAAAGAGAATAAAATTCCACAACCTCCAAACCGAAAATCAAGCAATTCAAAAAATCGAGAACTTAACGATGGTATTTATGAAGTCTCTAATCCCAGAAAAACATGGACTCGCCGGGATTTGAACCCGGGGCCTCCGCCTCGCGAAGGCGGCGCTCTACCGCTGAGCTACGAGCCCGAAAAACTTTTGACGCTTCACTTATTAAGCTTTACTAAGTTAGGGCAAGATATTTAAAAAGCACTACTCAAACTATATTTGCGGAGGTTGCCGAGTGGTCAAAGGCGCTGGATTTAGGGTCCAGTCCCGTAGGGGTTCGGGGGTTCGAATCCCCCCCTCCGCATGTTGCTCAAAAGAATTAAAAATTCGATCGAAAATGTCCAGCTATGATCGTAAAGCTTTCCCTCAGCGGACTGAAATGCAAAGGCTGTGTGGCAAAGGTAAGAAAGAAGCTTGAAGAAGCGGGGGCTATTGTAAGGGGAATAAGCCTCAAAGAACTCGAAATGGAAATTCCTGAAGGAGAAAAGATTGAGAAGTTTATCGAGATCATAAGAAAGGAGGGTTACGACGCAAAGCTTGAGAGTTAATAACTCGCAAATGAGAAGTCGAAAAATGTTTATGCAATAGCCTGAAAATCTTTTGAGATATGCGAAGAGTAGTTGCAACTGGAACCTTCGACCTGATACATCCTGGGCATATCAAGTTCCTTGAGGAAGCGAAGAAGCTCGGAGATGAGTTGGTGGTAATTGTAGCAAGAGAAAAGAACGTAAAGCACAAGCCAAAGCCTGTAATTCCTGAAGAGCAAAGGAGAAAAGTCGTTGAGGCTATAAAGTTCGTCGATAAAGCGATTCTTGGAGACGAAAACGACATTTTCAAGCCTATCGTTGAGCTTAAGCCCGATGTGATTGCATTGGGATTCAACCAGCATTTCAGCGAAGAATGGTTGAGAGAAGAGCTAAAAAAGAGGGGTTTGAATTGTGAAGTAGTTAGAATAAAAGTTGAGGAGAATTGCGGACTTTGCAGTTCCCGAAAAATAATTGAAAGAATTTTAGAAAAATATGGGGGTGAATGATATGTTGATAATGCTACCTGGCCCGATTCAACTGCATGAGAGAGTAATAAGGGCTATGTGCAGACAGATGATAGGACATCGCTCCGCTGACTTTGCGGAGATTTTGAAGTTCTGCGGAGAGATGATGAAAGAGGTTTTTGGGACAAAGAATGAGGTTTATTTCATCTCGGGCTCAGGAACCGCGGGAGTTGAAGCGGGGATTGCTTCCTTCAGCAATGTTGGAAAGTTCGTAACTCTCGAGAACGGAAAGTTTGGAGAAAGAATGGGAGAGATCGCGGAACGCTACACGGAGGTTGAAAGACTCCAATTCGAATGGGGACAGCCAATCGATCTTGAGAAGCTGAAGGAAGCCCTTGAAAAGGGAGCAAAAGCCGTCGCTTTCGTGCACAATGAAACTTCGACAGGAATGCTCAATCCAGCAGAGGAGATTGCAAAGATTGCGAGGAAGTTCGATGCTCTCACGATAATGGATGCGATAACGTCTGCTGGTGGAGATTACGTTAAGATGGATGAATGGGGAATCGATGTCGCAGTAGTTGGAACACAGAAGTGCCTTGGAGCACCTCCGGGGCTTGCTGCAGTTGCGGTTAGCGAAAGGGCTTGGCAGTTCTACAATCCGAAGTGCCCGCTCTATCTCGACTTAAAGGCTTACAAGAAGAAGCTTCCAGAACTTCAGACGCCTTACACACCAGCGGTGCCATTGTTCTTTGCTCTCGAAGAGGCGCTGAAGATGATCAAAGAGGAGGGAATGGAAAACAGAGTAAAGAGACACAGAAAGCTCGCCAAGGCTGTGCGAGAATGGGCGGTGAACGCTGGACTCAAGCTCTTCCCACAGCCCGATAAGTTCTCGGACTACTCCAATACGGTCACAGCGATCAATATTCCAGCTGGAACCACGGAAAAAGAGCTCAGAGATACCCTCAGGAAGGAATACGGAATCGTTATCAGCGGTGGACAGGATAAGGTAAAGGGAAAGATCTTCAGGATTGCAACAATGGGAAGCATCGGAAAATTCGAAGTAATGGCGGTGCTAACAGCAATTGAGGACATTCTGCTACGCAAGAATCTGATTAAGCCTGCTTTGGAGTTTGCAAGAAAGGAACTGCAACCATGAAGGTCGGAATTGCTGACACCACGTTCTCGAGAATAGACATGGGTAAAATTGCAATAGATGAGCTGAGAAAAATCTCAGGGCTTAAATATGAGCGCTATACTGTGCCGGGAATCAAGGATTTGCCCGTAGCTGTTAAGAAGCTCCTTGACGAAGGTTGCGATATCGTTGTCTCGCTTGGATGGGTTGGAAAAACTCAAAAGGATCTTGTGAGCTATTTGGCAATGAGCGTCGGGCTAATCACCGTGCAAATCCTCACGGGAAAACATGTGATCGATGTAACCGTGCATGAGGATGAGGCAGAGACTGAGAAGGAGCTTTTGGCAGTAGCAGAGAACCGCATCAGAGAGCATGTTAGAAATGCGGTAGATCTGCTTTTGAATCCCAAGAAATTGCAGAAGCTTGCGGGCACTGGACAGAGACAGGGCTATCCTGATGTGGGACCGATTTTAAAGTAAAAAATTTTAATTTTTAAACTCCTCTGCTGAACATCTCTATAACGACATAGCTGGCGAGCAGTTCAGCCATTTCTGGTGGCACAGAAGCGAGAAGCTGGAATATCGGACCCATCTCCTTCGGGAATCCTTTTTCAAGTCCCAAAGCCTGAAGAAGTTTCGGCCCGTAGGCTGTTAACATCTTTTCCGCTTCTGTCATCAGTTTTGCAAGTGTTACAACATCCATTTCTCCAGGAGCGAGCATTCCAAGGGCAACACTGAATATATCAAGCAAGCTATCCGCTTCGCTTGGCGGGAGCCTCTTCACGACTTCGGTGCATTCTTTGAGATCTGAAAGCATTGCATCTATTGTTCTGTCGTGGATCGGAGTTATGGTGACATGCAGACTTGGTGGGATGTTCATCGCTGGAATTCCCTTCTGTGGCTGTATTAGCCAGCCCTTCTTCGCCATTTCGTCGCTCAGTCTGAAGAGATTTAAGTCAGAGGTAAACGCTGCAATTACAGAAGGTTCACCCATAACTCTATAACCCGCTTCCTTAAATCCCTTAACTATTCTGTTCTTTGCAGATATGATCTTTTTGGCAAGCTCAGTATAGCCCTCTTCGCCAAGGAAGTGAATTACCGCCCATGCTGCGGCAAGCAAAGCTTCAGAGCGTGAAGAAAGCACAGCAGGATTTACAATCGGATATCCAGGCCACTTCAGATTTGAGAACTGTGAATACATCTTGTGGAACTTCTTCCTGAATAAGACAATAGATGCACCAATTGGCGTATAAGCGTATTTGTGCGGATCCATCGAAATTGAGCATACTCCATCAATTCTGAAATCGAACTCTGGAATCTTCTCACCAGCTTTTCGCATGAATGGCAGAACAAAACCACCAACACACGCATCGACATGAAGCCAGATGTTCTTGTCAACGGCAATTTCCGCAAGTTCTTTTATCGGATCTATCGTGCCGAGAGGCCAGTTTGGAGTTGAGCCCACGATCATGGCGGTATTCTCGGTTATCGCCTCATTGATGGCATCAACGTCAGCAGTGAAGCTTTCTTCGTCAACTCTGACACGCTTAACCTTAAGTCCCATGTATTCAGCTGCTTTATCGTAGCATGGATGCCCAGTGATAGGCATCACAATCTCTGGAGTGGTTATTGCCCCCTTGCTCAAAATAAACCGTTCCCTTGCGGATTTTACCGCCAGAAAAACGCTTTCAGTTCCACCGAAAGTGAAGGTTCCGACAACGTTTTCATCACCGTGCATCAGCGAGATTGCATAATCCACGATGTCTTTTTCCATCCTGATCATGCTCGGAAATTCCGTAAAGTCGAGCATGTTCTTGAATGCAAACATCTTTATCGCTTCAAAGGCAACATCTCTTAGCTCCTCAACCCCCGGCTCAAAGGCTATTGTAAAAAGTCTCCCGCTATAGGGATCGACGTCGTCAGCGCAGTATTCTTTCAATTTATTTAAAATTTCTTCTTTGCTCAAACCTTTTTTTGGCATCGACTTCATAGATCATGGTTAAAAATAACCATATAATAAGATTTTCCATAACTCTGCCAAAGCACAGCTAAAGATCCAAGGCATTTAGGCTACCATAAGCCACTCAAAAGTCTGCCCTTTACTTTTGCGAAAGCCATCAAACAAAAACTGGAATGGATGCACAGATGTATCATGATTTTCAATACCCCCATAATGGAAAAAGTTTTTATTAAGGAAGATAAATCTGGAATGGAATGATCACATTTCGCACCCATAATAAAGAGATGGTGAATTATATTAATCGCTTATATAGTAATTTGGAGGTGGTAGTGGGTAGTTTGGGTGTTTGTGTTTTTATGGGTTTAGAGATGCCAGAGAATAACCTTAACGATCTTTCAAGTCTGCTACTTAGAGATGAGATAAAACCGAACCTAATAACAGAACGAATTCGGGTGAACACATGCCGATAGCCAGAGCAAGTGAATTCGTTGCAAGAGGAATTCTGCAACCGATTCAGGATTCATTCATCTTAATCCATGGAATGCTTGAGCCCATAATGTCAACTTTACCGCCAACACATCCCGACTTCATCTACGGTCTCATGGCAATACAAGTCTGGCTTGTGAAGTTCCTCGCTGCAATCATGGGGGTTACAGCCCAGAATCAGACACTCGTAGCTGCGTTTAACGACACGCTTAGAGAACTCTCTGTAAACTATACCAACTTCTTCGGAAATTTTACGGGTAACACGGGTATGGCTTATATAGCAAATCAGTCAAACCTAAACTTCACAACAAACAAACCGCTTGCCTACAATATAACGGTGGACTTTTTCCGCGCTTTAAAGAGTCTCGTGATGTATATAGCAAAAGCCTACGAGTTTCTCTGAGCTATGCCCTCGTCTTTCTGGTATCTTGGCGATGTGATCCTTCAGGGGCTTTCATCATTATTTGGATTGCTGAAAGAGTTTTTCATATACTTAGTCTACACGGGGCGCAATGAGACAAGACTTGTTGGCACGAGAACCGACTATCAGAGCTTCTGGGAAATATGGTATAACGGCACAGCAATGATGACATGGCTCAGAAAGATGCTCTTTGAGGAAAGGGGCTTTATATGGCATATAAGAAACAATACAACCGTTACTGATCCAATAACTGGGCTTCCTGTGGGTCTTAGAGACGAATTTTCGAACGTTGTAGCAATAGCTGCGGGAAATGGAACAAAGATGTTCGGAGATGCAATGGGACAGAACGGAATAACATTCCTGCTGAGAGCTGCAACAACACAGCTTTCAAATGTCTCCAACAACCAGACCATCGCTCCTGAGTTCGCACTGAATTTCTGGGGAGCATTAAAGAACCTAATAATTCTTGTTTCAGATGCTTTGAGACTCGTGCCGACAGTTTATTTCCCTCCGTGAGTGCCTATGCCAATAGATGTCTGGATTGCGGCAACCTATGTGATGGATTTCGTTTCTGGAGTTGCCATATTCTTTGGGACAATTCTCAGAACAATTGCTGTTAGCGAGCTAATTGCAAACGAAACCGCAGATGCTATCATTTACATATTTGGTCATCTTAAATACTTCTCCGACTTCATAGCGGATCACATATACTATGTTTACAACAATTCCACAACGATGGACTACAGCGTTCGTGTATGGCAGAAAATGGCGAACAATTCCACAATTGTTTTTGGTGACTGGAACGGAACGAAAGGAATGGCTTATCTCTGGAACGTTGGCTACCAGTGTATTCAGCCCGGATTCTACTGCCAAAATAAAGGACCTGAGACCGTCTATTGGGTTTTACAGTTCTTTAAATGGCTATTCTCAGCCCTTGGGAAGGTTGGAGAGAGGTTGATACTCTTCTACACTTGATAGATTTTTCTCCAACAGTTAGGTGTAAAAAATTTTAAATATTATACTGAAAGAGTATTAACGTGAAAATTTGGTTCTTCTTGCTTTTGATTTCCAGTATCCTCCTACCAATTAGCGCATGGTCTATACCTTTTTCAATAGACAAGACAGATGGTGGATATATCATTGCTGGAACAATTTACTCAGGTTATAAACGTCCTTTTATTATGAAAATAGATCGAGATGGGGAGCTTCTCTGGGATAAAGTATATTCCACAAACTACGACTTACAAGCTTGGAGCGTTGTGAGAACAGCCAGTGGATATGCGATCGGAGGAGTGATTGGAAATTCAGTAGTAGGAGATAAAGGATTAATTATAAAAGTTAATTATAATGGGCGCCCTTTATGGCAAAAAATTTATGGCTATGATGGATGCATCAGCGGTGTTCCAGCTTTAGTTTCTGAAAATGACAGCATTGTTGCTTCAATATCGATGCCCTTAAGCATAGATAATTGCTCACATCAAAGTCTTTTGATCGTCAAACTCGATAAAGATGGAAATGAAGTCTGGAAAAGAATATTCGATTATAGAGACTACAACAGCGTAAAGATGATCAAAAAGAGTGGCGATGGGGGATTTATTGGCGCTGGTTGTATTGGAGATTATGTGAATGGTCTTTATAGAAATTATGATTTGCTGATCCTAAAGCTTGATAATGATGGAAATGAAGAGTGGAGTAAAATCTTGGATTTGGGATTTGATGAAGTAGCTTGGGATGTGGCGGAAGTAAAAGATGGATATATAATTGTTGGAGGGACGTTTCCAGAGTTATCTTGCAGATGTTCATCAGTTTCAAATTACACAGCGAAGGCTTTTGCCATTAAGTTAGATTTAAAAGGTAATATCGAATGGAAAAAGTTCTTTGAAGTCGGTAAAATCACATCAGCTTGGTCAGTGCTATGCAATCCAGAACCAAAGATTTTTGGAACCGCAATTGATGAAGAAGGATATTATCTGTGGTTCTCTGAAATTAATGGATCTCCAAAGATTATAGAAGGGGATTTCAGATTTCTTCCGGCGATTTACGGATTGGTTAGAGTTCTTGAAGATGATGGCTATCTGCTGACTTCGAGTGGCTGTAAAGGCGAATGCATCTGGCTTGGCAAGATGAGTAAAAATGGTGAACTTATCTGGGAGAAAAGCTATAAGCCAAATGCAATATTCGATATTTCTTCGATATTCGAGACACAAGCTAGCGAAAATAAATTCCAAGAGAGCAATGAAGGAATTTCTCCGCTCCAAGATGATCGAGAGCATAAGAAAAGCTTTACGATCTCCAAGGAGCTTTTATATGCAGTCTTATTGATCTTTTTGGCTTTGATATTGGCTTTTGGAGTTTCAAGGTTTGGATCTGGTAGAGAAAAGCTTTAAATGTTTGAACAAAATACAAACGTGAAAATCATATATTTGCTGTTGCTGATGCTAATTATAGCACCAGTTAGTTCATGGAGTATGCCCACTTCTCTCATTAAAACAGATGATGGCTACGTAATCGCTGGACTTTCGGGGCTGAGTTATGGTTTAAGCAATGCATGTGTTATAAAAGTTGACAAGAACGGAAATGAAATTTGGAATAAAACCTATGTAGGAGACAACTTTTCTCATGCCCGCCATATTATAGAGATTAACGAAGGATATCTAATTGGCGGTTATACGGGTTTTAATGATGTGCATCCATGGCTGGTTATGATTGATAAATTCGGTGAAGTTGTTTGGGAGAAAAAGTTCATAGAATTTATAGGCGGTGTAACCGGCATTTCTTCCGATGGAATGGATATTTTAGCAGTATTGACAATATACAACGCCAACGAATCAGGCAATACTGACACTTTTCTTATAAAGCTACATAAAGATGGTAAAGAAATTTGGAGAGAAAAAATAGACTATGAGGAATACGATAGCATCAAAATGCTAAGGAGAGCCTCAAATGGCTACATTGGTGCTGGATATGTAGTAGATTACCCCGATGAAGAAGATAACTATTTCGGTGATATAAATTACATTATCTGGGTTCTGAAGCTAAAAGAGAATGGAGAGATCGAGTGGAGCAAATTTTACGATTTGGGAAAAGATGAGATGGCTTGGGATGTTGTAGAAGTTAAAGATGGTTATATGGTAGTAGGGGAAATAACAGAAGAGATGAGAGGTTGCGGATGCGGGGGTTGCGATGGATCAACAGTTGCCTTTGCAATAAAGCTCGATCGCAATGGAGAAATTAAACTAAAAAGGTTCTTTGATGCTGGTAAGATGTCTGCATGGTCTGTTATAGCAGATGACGAAGAAATTATTGCGGGTGGTGGAAAAGATGCTGAAGGAGAATTTCTCTGGGTTTCAAAGATCAACTCAGACCCAATTATTCTAAGAAAAAACTTTAAATTTGAAGAATCAATATATGGAGTTGTCAGAATGCTTAAAGAAGATGATGGCTATCTGCTGACTTCGAGTGGCTGTAAAGGCGAATGCATCTGGCTTGGCAAGATGAGTAAAAATGGTGAACTTATCTGGGAGAAAAGCTATAAGCCAAATGCAATATTCGATATTTCTTCTGCGTTGGAAACTCAGGCTGGAAGAAATGAGTCAAAGACTCCAGAAGTAAGTTCAACTCCTGAAGATAATCAGGAAAAAACATATTCAAATGAAAATATCCAGCAAATAAGGGACTTAGGAATCTCCAAGGAGCTTTTATATGCAATCTTATTGATCTTTTTGGCTTTGATATTGGCTTTTGGAGTTTCAAAACTCCAGCCATAAAGTAACAGAAAACCTTTTATTCAATAATAATAAAATGGGGCTTGATGAAAACTTATTCAGGAAAACCAAAAAAAGCTTTTAAATTTGTCCTGATATCGCTCGTTCTCATCTTTAGTCTGAGTATAGCGGAGTCAAGACAATTTGTTGTTACTTTTGCTAACATTACAGTAGACATGCCATATCCGAGGGGATTTAAAGAGTATGGTCATCCACAAAATACGACACCAATACGTGAACCTTTAACCGCAGTTGATTACTACATTCTGGCTTACAGAGATGATGCCAGCTTGGCAGTGGGAGATCTCGATTCGGACTGTCTAACTGGCTCTGTAGGTCTTCTTTATGTTACAAGACAATGTGACTCATATGCAATGGCAAGCCTGAATCTGTCCTTCAGTGCATACAGACCATCTGTAAGTTCTGCGAGTCCGATACAAATAAACGCCTATGTAAGGTGGGAAGTCGAAGGAGATCAAACTGGAAATACTGGCTGTGGTGGAACCGAATATGCTCTTTTCGAAATCTATGTCTGGAACTGGACTGCAAATTCGTGGTATCTAAACTACACAATAGGTGCTGGAACGGGTATTCGCACTGGTGAGGGATGGTATAATATCACGATCCCTACTCAGGATTTCGTTAACGCAATCACTGGGGAGGTTAGATACAACATTACCGCAAGAGCTTATGACTGCGATGCTAATCGAAATATGCAACAAACCATGTGCGGATCGATGGCACGTGCTTATATTTGGGTGGACTATGTTGAGCTCATACAAGATGTTCCGGATGCAAGCCTCACTTCAGTTTGCGTAAATTATGTTTCAAGCAGTTTTCCGCCAATCTGGAGCGATATTATTTATAATCAAACCGTCAGCCTTCAGGCTCGGGCAACAACAACTGGGGGCGCGGGAATAGGAAATTTCCCGATTAAACTATTTGCTATCGACGAATATGGAAATGAGCAGTTCGTAGGCATGGGGGTCACTCATCCTACCAACAACACAACACCTTTTATTAGAATTGTCAGCGGTGAGGGTTACAGAATGAACTTCTCACGAATAGAGGCTTATGACGGATACATGATCAACAACACCGCATACGTTAAAGATCCATCATGCGGTAGTCAGACGATAACACCGCCCGCTGATAGTGGAAGAAATATTGCAATCGTGCCAGCGACATACATTTTAGACCTTATAGGGAGAATGTATTACCCTGGAGGTGTGGACTGGGCAAGATTTGCATGGTTCATCCATGACACATCTGTTCAAAAATACCGAAACATACCGATATCCCAGAAGTTCATCAACAACAGCGCAAGCTTCAGTGTATGGAAGTTCGGCTTAGATTACAACTGCACAGACAATAACACCGCTGGATGTGATAGAGAGGGAATATATGGCAATGCAATCAGACCCTACTGGACTCCCGCTTGCATCACGATTGGCACAAGAGATGATTTGATTACACCCTACTGTAACAGAACTCCCACTGGATATACCCCGCTTAGAGCTTCTGTGAGTATACATCTTATTACCTTACGCATCGGGGCTAACGTTGGCGGAGTCATTACCGCTCCCAATTGCTATATCGACACAGATCCCTATGGCAATCCCATAGGGGCACATAGGTGTGGACTTTTCTCAGGCTATAGAGTTGGACCATTGATCCAGATGAACATCCCAGACAACGCCCTTGGCTTCACAGCCCAACTTGCCATAGCTTCCTACGGTGGAACCTTAGCATCGCTTATGAATGGGACTAACTACAGTCAGCATGAAGGTCCCGGAAATCTTTCCATGACCCAGCAATCTCTTACGATATGTGGAATGAGCTCTTACCAAGAGGCTTTTAGCGCACCGCATACTGAATACGTTTTTTCCTATACTGTTAGTGCACCCGTTAGAATCCCAGATGTCTTTTTAGGGATAGACGCAACGGGATCAGCCACAATACCCCCTGACAGACCCGGAGGTCTCGGATTGATAGGCTTCCTTGGACTCTATGGCGACCAGAATCACGTAGTCGGAGTAATCCTTGGGCATCGCTTCGGCATTCATCCCTTTGTTGCAATTGTTCAAACCGTTCCGTATTATCCGACAACGCAAGCTGGCTGGACGGGCTACGAGCACTTATGGCTTTACTATCTCTATGAGAACCTTAGGTTCATTGCAGAAGCTCAGGGCAAGGAGATGTCGATTTGGAACTTCAGATACAACAATGCAACGAATCAGGCAAACCTCGTTAGAGCATTTGAAGACCTAATAGTCGAATTTACGCCATTCCTGAGAACCACGCTCAACCTGATGGTTTCTGCCCCAAGAACTCTGGTTTACCCGTTTGTTGTGAGCACATTCCTGAACCTTGGAGACATAGGGTATTTGATGAAGGTCAGCTACACAAATCAAACGGTCTTTAACAAGGCGGTTGAAGCTTCAGAAGCTTTGATGAGAAATCTTGGCAACATCCTTGGACCCCCACCGCCCAATTGCCCTGTCGACCCCACCTGGAATGATCCCAACTCCTATCGTTGCTACGGGCTCAACTTTATATGGTCTGGAAGCAGACTTCTGAGCTACAGCGAGCGAGAGCTCTTTGCATACAGACTTGTGGAGCTTTTCAGCACGCTCATAGACCTTCTGATAGAACTATTCAAGGCTTTGCCTGAGCTGAACAACACTTCCGCACCATGGGCTTATCCGAGATGGAACTACAACTGGATACACCCGGAGTAATCCATCTTTAATTTTTTAAAAATCAGACAAATGAAGTGTTCACGTTCATCAAAAGCTTCCCTATGAACCTTACACTCTCATTGATTGCTCTTGCCAAGCTGACTGTGAAGTTCTGATCAACATAGGTTGTCATATTCTTGAAGACAGCAGACATGCCCTTTGTTCCCGCTGGATTTCCGAAGATATTTGTAGCATTTTGACCAAGGAAATTTATAATCTCCGAGAAGTCTCGCATTGCGGTCAAATTCTGTCTTGCAATATCAAAAGCACCACCAGCACCAATAAAGGACTTGGCAACCCAATACTGAAAGCTGATCGCAGAATAGGTCGCATTCCAGATATCGATCGCATTTATCGATGCATTGCTCATGAGCAAAGAAGTATTTGCAATAAGATCAAAAAGACTTCGAAGCATTTCAATGTGTAGCACTGCAAAGTCTGTTGCATTTACCACAAAAGCAATCTATCATTCTAAATAAAAGTCTTTCGACAATGCAAAGCTAAAGAGCAAAAATTATTTAAAATAAATCCTGCACATTATTTCACATGACACCTGCAATCATCAGGCTTATACGCCCTTACGCATGGGCTTGCTTCCTTCTGCCATTCAGTGCGGGGGTGTGGGTAGGTGGAAGGATCGAAATAGAAAATCTGATCTTCGCAATCCTCTCATTCTCATTCTGGATGAGCTTTAGCTTTGTTGTCAATGCCATCTACGATAGAGATGTTGACAAATTCCATGACGGCAGAACGAAGGATCTCGACCTTTCAAAGCAACCACTCGTTACTGGTGAGATAAGCGTTAGAACCGCATGGGTAATCGCAACAGCCTCGCTTATAGCTTCTCAGATCTTTGCATTTCTCATAAACATGCAATTCTTTTATGCAATGCTCGTTGCAAATGCAATAGGCTATTTTTATTCCGCATGGCCGAGGTTCAAAGCTTATCCGCTTACCGATGTTATATGCAACGCCCTTGCTGGAGTCCTTGTTTTTTACGCAGGCGTTTCGGCATGCAATGGAGAACAGCCATTAATTGTATACGTTTCCGCATTTCTCCTTGCTTCAACTTTCTACATACCTACAGCGGTCTCGGACTACGAGTTTGACAAAAAGGCGGGGCTTAAGAATACTCCGATTTTCTTTGGTCCAGAGAGAGTTCTGAGGTCTCTTTATCCTCTCGGCACGATCACAGCTATTCTCTGGTTTTTGGTGTTGCTCGAAGCCGGAAGTTTCGAACTCAAAACACTCTCCGCGGTTGTAATACCATACACAATAGCCTTCGTTGTGATCGTGAATCGAAGATGGGATGGTGTTGCCCTAAGAGTAACTCCAAATCTCATTCTTGTTCCCTTCAGCATAATTTCAATCATTTTTTTGCTCTTCGTTTCTTTGAAATCAGTCATAATTTGAGCTGTAAAAAAGTTTATAAACGATAAAGTTCATCATCTTTTCGAATGCCCCCACTTCCAGAACTCGTTAATCTAACACTTGCGATCATCAACATGAATCTTGAATTTGTGACAAACTTACTCAATCTCACCTTAGAAGCTTCGACAAATGCAACTCTTGTCAGTCAGGGTCAAAATCTGAATTTCTCTAACGTTTGGGGAATTCTTTATGGTGTTCTAATTACATCTTCCTATGGCATAGGAGTTTTAAATACAAGCTTTACAATAGCTACCACGAATCAGACCGCATTAGCTAATATTGGCAATGCGGTTAACTATCTCGGTAGCAACGTGACATCAATAATCGGCGACCTTACTGGAAGAAGCGGACTCTCATACATACTGAACAACACAACCCATCGACTGCGAACCAGTCAGTCTGATCTATGGAATTTAACATGGAATCTCGTGAATGTGACCAATATGAGCATTCGAGTTCTTGTGGAACTTGGCAATGCTATCAATAGAACTTTCTACTAAATAGCAAAGTTATTGTAGAAATCCTTATATAATGTTAAAGACAAAATGGGTTCAATGATAGAAGTGCTCCTATCCCTTGCGGGACTGCCTCTACTTGCATTATTTGGAGTTATCATGTTTCTCGGATCACTTTTAACTGGTTCGCTAACTTTGCTGAGCGTTCTTATTACAGCTCCATTCCTTATTGCTTTCTCATTACTTGCAGTTGGTCCAGCTCTTGGCATAAAAGCGGTTACCAGCATTCTTGAGGAACATCCCGAACTCGTTGCACTTGGAGCACTGATCCTTGGTATTGTTTTCGGGCTATACTACATGCTGAGAAATAACAATAACAGAAATGGCAATGGAATCAATGGCTTCAGGATCAACAGCAATGGTTTGAACAACAAGAATGGAATAAGTGGTGCAAATGGAGTTAACAGTCGGAACAGCGGAATTAAGAAGAATGATAAAATTGCAAACGGTAAAAATGGTATAAAGAACGGGAGAACCAATGGTAAAAAAGCAAATTAAATTATTGAATTCCAAGCTTTATTTTCTCCTTTACCTTGCTAACGTCCGCAATTGTATCAACACAACCCGCTTTTAGTAGTTGAACCGCCTGAACCGTAAATCCTAATGGATAAAGCTTTTCTAATGCCTCGCATAGCTCAGAAAGACATGCTACTCCAAGCGTAGCTTTTATTTCCCTATTTTCCTTAAGAATCCTGTAAACCATACTCCCTCCCGGGACAACATAGATATGCTTATAGCCGAGTTCTTTTGCGTAATCGGTTATCTCGGGAACGGGACATTTTCCACAGTTCTTACATACATAACCCTTTTCGGTCAGCTCAGCCTGACAGGATTTCGAGTTTCTTATGCATTGTGGCAGAAAAATTGCCCTGTTCTCAACTGGAGTTCTCTCCCAATTTTTTCTGCATGCGGTATCGATTGTGCCAACGTAAAGCTGATCAACAAGGTTATGATCGATCCTGAGCAGATCAAGAACAATCTTCATCGCATTTCTCGTGCTTATATCCGCACCCTTGCTCAGGATTTTTGCTATGAGTTCGTCCATTATCATCACCTTCAAATTTGGTGCATTAAGGTTGGCTAAAGATATAAATAATTATTGCCATACAAATAAACGGGCTCGCCGGGAATTGAACCCGGGTCGAGGGCTCCGGAGGCCCTCAGGATATCCACTACCCCACGAGCCCCATATTAGGTGTTTTAGGACATGTTAATTTTTTGTTCTCTTTATAAACCCTAAATTAATCAAGAAAACAGCGGTCTGGATCGAAAGATCTAAGAATCATTAGCCTATCCGGTGGAATTTCTTCTTCTATAACTTCATCTGCTACCTTAATTTCCCAGCCTGTCGTCGATTTAATTTCATCGATTATCTGCTCTCCGCTTTTTCCCTTCCGGGGTATGTATCCGGTTAAAACAAGCTCGTTATTGATTTTCTCGAAAACTCCCTTCGTTGTTACCACCGTCGTCACCTTTTTGCCGTTAGCGATTATATATGGCACCTTCTCCAGCATCAGGAAGAGGAGAATGTCTCAAAACGACCACAACTTCTTCTGCAGTAGAAGCAACGTCGTTTGCATGTGGGAATGTTTGCAGTATTGAAGACAAAGGGATTTGCGGGTCTTGGTGAATAGCCGTAAAATCCAACTTCTGCAACGAGTTCCGCTGAGAAGCCTTTTTCCCTCATAATGTAGTAAGCGATCCATGCGGAGAGATTCGAGTCTCCGATTCCCACAAGAATATTACGATAACCCCTCTCAAGGCATTTTTCAGCTTTCTTTCAGCCACGAGGGTCATGCTTTCAACTTCCGAAGGCTCTGGTTCCTTTGAGATCTCTTTGCTAACTTTTTTCCAGCCTTTCTCCTTCCATTGAAGCATTTCTGAAATCAACGAGAAAATCGTAATCTTCCGCATAGCTTCCGCCAAAATCCTCTGGCACATAAAGGGATGAGGGGCCCCAAAATGGCAGTTCTACTACCGCATCGACCAAGTAGCCCGGAATTTTTACAACTCTTTCGACGGTAACTATGACTTTTTTACTCGCAAAAGCTCCCCAAAGCACAACACCTTCAGCGGAAGGGTTGAAAATGATCGTATTGCCTTCCTTATCCGCACACCACCCGTGATAGATCGAAAGATCGGGCTTAATTTCTCTAACAATTCCGAGCCTTTCGCCTTTGAATGGGCTCTCAACAAATCCAAAGTCCTCGTTTTCTTCCATGCTCGAACCTGTGATTGATTTTGTCGGCATAAATCCGAGATTCATTGCTCCAGCCATCAATCTTTGGCAGATCGAAAGTAGAGACCAGTTTTCAAATTCAACTGTGCCTTCAAGATAACTCTGTTGGATTACTGGCGAAGGAGCGGGAGAAGGATAGTAGTTTGCAACATAAGATGCGATCACCTTCTCAACCAAGCCCCCGAATACGAATAGCTGAATGTTAAGAGCCCCGCCGAGTGTGATCACATCGAGCAAAATTTTAAGTATTTGTAATTAAAATTAGAATGTGAATTTTGTTATCGTAGGAGGAAGCGTTGCAGGGCTGGAAGCTGCAATCTGCTTGACGAAATTAGGCAAAGTGACCCTGTATGAGGAGCATAAAGAAATAGGGCTCCCAGTGCAATGTGCTGAAGGCTGGATTAGATTCACGGGCGTAGAACCCTATATCAGCGGTAGAGCTATAAAAGAGGCAGACATGGTTATAATGGACAGAAATTACAATGAAAAATCAAGGATAACAATAAAACTCAATGGAGCGGTTGAGATCGTTGATAGAGCTAATTTAGAGAAAAAGATGGCTTCAATTGCTGAAAAAAATGGGGCTGAAATTATAACTGGAGTAAGAATTGAAAAGCTATCACAACTTCTAAAAATGCACGAAAACCTCGATTTAGTCGTAGATGCAAGCGGTTATCCATCGCTATGGTGCAAGGAGTTTGGAGGGAAGAAGCCATGCGGAATTGCTATTCAGGCTTTTACGGATAGGGATATCGACAAAATCGTAGTTGAGTTTCATCCAGAACTGAATGGCTACTTCTGGATATTCCCAAAAGCTGGAGAGGGTTCGAAAGTGGGTGCTGGTAGTTTTGTTAAGCAGGTGTCTAAACCGCTCAGGATAATGCTCGACGAGATGATGAATAAGACTGGACTAATTGATGGGGGATTTATTCCCAAGTCATACACAGCTCGCCCTGTGGCATGTTATCGCAATTCGCCATTCTTAAGACATCTGAAAGGGATCCCAATCGCACTTGTTGGAGATTCCGCTGGCTTAGTGGATCTTGGCGGTGGTGAAGGAATGACCAAGGCGATAATATCTTCAAGAGTTCTTGCTGAATGCGTCGAAAGAGGTGAACTTGAAAAATACGAGGAGATCTACTACAGGAGAATGAGGACACACTACTTAATCGCGAACATTTTCGCCTTCACCAGAAGACATCCAGCACTGCTAAGACTCTTCGGGAAAATTGGGCTTTTTGACTTCGTTTTAGAAAAACTAACTTCACAACATCGGAAAATAAGAGTTGACTGCCTAAAGAGAACTGAGATTGGTTGACTTTGAGACTTTTTAACTCGGAAAAATAGCCATGAAAACAAGTTAAGATGCTCCGGCCGGGATTTGAACCCGGGGCAGGGGATCGAGAGTCCCCTATGTTTGACCGGGCTACACCACCGGAGCTTGAAAAGGCTGTTGTTATGAAGATTTTTAAATTTTTGCCAATTGGTTCCAACATAAGATCTGCTTTTAAATCGGAGAAATCACTATCTCAACTTCTCCCAAGGCTCAACTTCGCCCTCAACAACGTAAAAAACTGGATTAACTTCAACTTTCTCTGGCAGTTTTTTCAGCCACTCAGGATTTCTAAAGCTCAACTTTTGAGCCAGATGTTCTCTTTCGAATTCAACCTGACCCTTAGTTACCGGGATTATTCTCTCAAGCACGGGCAATTCGTAAACCTTCTCTCTGCTGAATCTATACCCTCTTCTGGTAGCTTCAACGAATACAAAGTAAAGATAGGAGTTTATTGCAACGATCGGATTGCCGTAATTTCTGAACCTCTGAAGCTGAGGATGATTCCTGTATCCTTTTGTTTTTCCTTCAAGAACCTTTCTCGCAAGCAAGGTTTCTCTCCAAAGCGCAACAAGCCCCTTTGGGTCAAGCAACGCTGGATGCAAAGACCAAAGCCTCAAATTCTCACCAAGTGCTCACTTTTTGCTTCCAAGCCCAATTCTCTCGGAAATGAGTCCGAGAATAAGCAAAATTGAACCAAGCCAAACCAGTGAGATCAGTGGAACTCGATAAAATTCAAGTTCCACAAAGCTTTGACTAACTCTGTTCATTGCAAAGTAGTAGTCGAGGAAAGGATTGCTGATTATGTAAACCTTCGATACCGTTGACTGGGGATAGATATGCATTTCAGGCTCGATAACTCCTAAGGAGCTCAGAATTTCCGCCTTTATTATTGTCTTTTCGGGTGTTCTATAACTGCTCACATTCTGTAGATAAAAACTGATTTCGTCGCTTCTACCCTCCGGACTCAAAACTACTGTCTCCTTTTGCTCAAAAAACCAAACAGAATTGGCTCCGATAAACAGCAGTAGCACTCCAATGTGTATCAATTTTCTTCTCGAAGCTTTAAGCTTGTAGAGAGCCATTAAAGCGGTTGCAAAGAATATGGGTGTAAAGGTAATAAGATAATAACTTCTATCAACGTTCCTGAAAAGATTCGCTATCGTGCCGAGCATAATGACCACGATCATTGCTCCGAAAAGCAGAGAAGTGTAGCAGTTGTCCCTGATCTCCCATTTTCTTAAGAGTGGCAAAGCACAAGCGACGATCAAGAAAAAGTAAACCCAGCCAATTGGGTCTTCGCCAAAGGAGTGCACAGAACTTAGAATTCCACTCCTCGTTATGAATGCGGTAAATGCTACAAAGACCATCGCAAGGTATGCAAAGAGTTCTCTGCCCTTATTTGTGTGCATGTAAGCGGTAAGTGCAAGCCAAGGAAGAAGTGAGGCGTTCTCAACAGGATCCCATCCCCAGAACCCGCCCCAGCCAAGCGTTCTATAAGCCCACCATCCACCAAGGACTATGCCAGCAGTAAGAAAAGCCCAGGCAATTCTAACGGTTTTTCTTTGCTCTATTCCCGCTAAATGCCCAGCATAGATGCAAACAACGAGAGCATAACCAAAGAAGACAAGCGGAGGATGAATGATCATTTCTGGAGTTCTGAGCAAAGGATTCATTCCCACTCCGTTGGAAGGATTGAAGTCGAGCACTTCAAACGGATTTGAAAAAAGGCTCAGAATTAGCAAAAAAGAAGATATAGCCATGAATATTGCAAGAGCCTTTGCCTTTTGCAAGTCCTTTTTGCCTGAGCTTGCAAAAATCGAAGCAACAAGCAGATTTGCAAAGTTCCATAGCAGTAAGGAGCCCTCCTTGCCAGCCCAGAGTGCAGAAAGCTTGTATTCAAAGCTCATCTCTCGCTGTGAGTATGCGTAAACGTAGTAGATCGAGAAGTTGTCGGTAATGAGATAGTGCAAAAGCAACAGCATTGAGGCAAAACAAAAAGATAGAGACAAATAAAGTGCTACTTCGCCGAACTCAGCAAACTTCAGCTTTTTTGTCGCAAAAAAGAAAAATAGAGCTGACAAAGATGCAAAAATTGCTGAAAATAGCATTAATTCAAAACCAAGCACTCAACCACCCTTGTATTCGGTGTGGCACTTGCTAAGAATTTCTTTAACATAAAAAGTCCCGTCTTTCCAGTCTCCTGTTGCGATGACTTCTTCGCCAGTGATTTTTCCCTCGTAAACTGCTTTGATCTTTGCCTTTTCGTCGATGATATAGAAGTAAACCCGTCCATTTGAGTAGCTTATATTCTCAACCCTACCGCTCACAACCACATTTTCTGCATTTCCCATAGTCAGCAGATCAGAAGGGGTTAGCGAAGAAGATACACTGTGGTAAAGCGTAAAGATCGCGAATGCCGCAAACGCGATCAGGAGTATCAGTGCAATTCTTGGCATGCGAAAAGTAGTAGGAAGATTATAAAGATTTTTGGAATAAAAAATTAATTAAGTTTAGCCAAACTGCTTGAGAATGTCTCGCAAATAGATCTTGTGCTGTCCAAGTTTTCCTCCATAGTTACCCGCTGAAAGCTTTAAAACACCATCAATTTTGCTTGCAACGTCAAGGCAGATGAACATCGCCTTCTTTACCGCCTCGAGGTTTATGCCATTGATCACGATTTCTGGAATCGACTTCACACCTTCTGGAACCTTCGAATCCGGGATCTTTCCCTTAAGCGTCGGGCAGAAGTAGTGGTTCGTCGTAGGTCCAATCTCAGGGAACTTCGTTTCTGGCTTGCTTCCAGCGGAGCATATATCAAAGGAAGTTATGACGCCATCAAGCTGTTTCAAAGCCTCAACACAAGCTTCACCCGCTTCGAGAGCTGAAGACTCGCTGTCGCAGAAAAGCCATATATTGCCACCCGCAATTCCATTTGCGTAGCCGATGTAGCGCTCGATCACGAATTCGCCGAACATGATTGGCACAACTATTACCTTTCTTCCCCATCTCTCCTCTTCCCATTCGTAGCCATCACCACATCTGCCTACGTTGAGCTCAGCATCAAACTTAGTTTCGCTATCAGTCGCGTTGAAAACCCTTGTTGTCGGCACGACGAGAATTCCCTGTCTAAGCCTTTTGCTCATTTCTCTCATAAGCACATCCATGAACTTCTTCGACTTCTGAACCCAGACTTGGCAGATTGCTCCGACTCTTCCATCTGGGGTCTCACTGGGAGAAAGCCATTTCTCTATACCACCCTCGGATTCTCCAAAGACTGTCGAGGGTAGAGCGGTTGCGGAATAAACCGCCTTTTCAAGAAGCCATTTATGTTTGGCTGTAACTATAAATCTCGAGTATATGCCGTCGAAGGCTTCGCAGTATGTGTCCTCAACCGGAATTCCATTAATTTCGAGCATATCTCTGGAATTGTCCATAGCTTTAAAATCTTTTTGAAGATCCAAAATTTCTTATAACCTCCAACATATCCTGGTTATGCTGATACGTGTGAGAATTCTGATCTTCGCAATTGCATTGGCTTTAGGCATTTTGAGCCTCATAACTGGCTTAATACTCTACTTCTGGCCACATGGTCCAAGATCGGGACAGCTCATAATTTTTGGCATGACAAAATTGGGATGGAGTGAACTTCACACCTACGCTTCGATTTTGGCTCTTATCGTGATTTTAGTTCACCTGATAGTGAATCGCACTTCTATCAGGCTCTACTTCAGATATTTAAGGGGACAATGCTAAGTTTTTTAACTTCTAAAGCGATTTTTTGATGTGAAGGTTCGAATAGAGTTTTACGCAACCCTGAGGGAGAGATTTGGAAAAAGCATAGAAGTTGAGTGCAACGGCACACTGAGAGATGCGTTCTTATCAGCTTCTAAGATCCTTGGTGAGGAATTTCTGAAAGAAGTTTTTGACGAAAATGGTTCCTACAGATTTGACAGGATCATTACCGTCAATGGAAGGAACATTAAAGATGAGCTGATCGAAAACCTTAAAGAGGGGGACAGAATCGCGGTCTTTCCCCCAGTGGCGGGCGGATGATCCAAAAACTACAGCTTGAGCTCACAACAAAGTGCAATCTGAGCTGTGAATACTGTTTGAAACCATCACTTGTTTCTGAGCTCGATAAAAATGCTGTAGAGAAGCTAAGCGGTGTTGCAAAGAAGTTCGTGCTATACGGCTATGGCGAGCCTTTGCTTCATGAAAAAATACTGCACTTTGTCAAGGCTCTCGATGGGGAAATTGTTGTTAGCACAAATGGAATGGTTGATGAGAACTTCTACGAAGTCGCAGAACTTGTCGATGTATTTGGAATCTCGATCGACGTTAACGATGCATTGAGACATGGAATGAAGCTGAGCAAGATATTTCGAAAGCTTGAAAATTTACAAAGAAAGGCAATAGCTCAGATCGTTTTAACGCAAGATAATCTACTGAATTTTCCAGAGCTTGCTCAGATACTTGCTGAAAGAGGACTTGATATAATGGCTACGAATTTAATCGCTCCAAATTCCGAAATTTACTCAAAGGCTTTATACTTTGAAGGCTCAAGGGCTAATGCGGATTTCCTGCATGTTGATGAGAATTTTGTTTTAAAGATCCTCAAAGCCCGAAAATCGGAGCCTGAGGAATTGAAGATTAGCTGTAAAGTTAATTTCTGTGCTTTGCTCGAAGCAAAAGACAGAGTTCAGAGGGCAAAAAAGAGCGAAGAGATAATCGAAAAAGTCGAAGAACTTGCAAAAAGCTATGGTGTGGGCTTTGTGAAACCAAAATTCTTTGGAGAAGCGGACCAGCGAGATTGCCCTTATAAAGATTCTCTATTTGTGAGGGCTGATGCTCAGATTTCTCCTTGTATGCCATTTGCCTACACTCACAGCGAGTTTGTCAACAGAAGGTCTATTGTTATTCGAGAGCATATTCTTGGAAACCTGAGTGAAGAAATTGACAAGATCGTTGAAGGAGAAAGCCAATTTGAAAAGCTTCGCAAAGAGATGGATTTTCCATGGTGCGGAGACTGCGGGCACGTCGCGGGTTGCTGGTTCCTTGAAAACGGGATGGATTGCTATGCAAATAAACCTTCCTGCTCCAATTGTCTTTACAGTGCTGGCATCGCCAAATGCCTGATTTAGAAAAAGTTAGAAAAATTTTTTAGGAAGAGAGCAACTTTTTTTATGCCTTTAACTCCAATGGAAGTTTACAAGCTTCTGCCAAAAACCAACTGCAAGAAATGTGGCGAGCAAACATGTATGAGCTTCGCCTTCAAGCTCATCAACAGAGAAAAGAAGCTTGAAGACTGCAAACCACTATTCGAGGATAAAAAATACGAAGTTCAGCTTAAAAAACTTCAAGAACTCGTTAAGCCACTTGCCGAAGCTACAGAGACAGGTTTGATCGTAAAAAGCGAAAACTGCAACGGCTGTGGAAACTGCATCGTCGTTTGCCCAGTTCACGTTGAAAAGGACCCCCATGGGGCGGGCATTGGCAAAGGCATTACGATTAAGGATCCGATCTACCGCATTGAAAACGGCAAACTTGTGATCATGAACATGCATGCATGCAGAAGATATGGTAAAAGCAGAATTCTCTGCATCGTTTGCCGAGAGAACTGCCCAACAGATGCGATCAGCTTTCTGGAGGGATGAAGATGATCTGCACCGCATGTTCTTGCCTTTGCGATGACGTTGAGCTTGTAGACGGAAAAGTGCTCCATGCATGCGAGAGAGGCTACAAGCACATATCACGCTATAAAGAGCAGAGATCGAAGCCATTGGTTAATGGAAAAGAGGTGGATCTCGACAAAGCCATAGAGAGTGCAATTGAACTGCTAAAGTCTGCAAAAAGTCCCGCGATTTATGGGCTTGACACTTCAACAGTCGAAGCCCAGAAACTTGCGATTGAAATAGCGAAGAAGTTGAACTGCTACATCGACGACAACTCCTCGTTCTGCCTTGGGGAATTCGTTGAGGCAATTCTAAAGAAAGAGCTCCCGAGTGCAACGCTTGATGAGGTTAGAGACAAAGCTTACGTCATGATCTATTGGGGGGCAAATCCCTATCACAGCCTACCGAGGCACATGTCCCGCTATACCTATTACCCAAGGGGTGCCAAAAGGCAGAGGGGCTATGACGAGGATCGCTATCTCGTTGTTGTCGACATTCGAAGAACAGAGACCGCAAAGCTTGCAAAGAAAAATGCAAGATTTATTCAGGTTCAAAACGATCTTGAGCTTATTGAATCATTTAACAAGGCCTTAGAGGGTAAAGCGGGTAAATATGAAGTTGCAAGCATTCTAAGAGAAATGAAGAAAGCGGACTTCAACGTCGTCTTTGGTGGGCTTGGTCTTAAATACGGGCTAAAAAATAATTTTAAGGCTTTTATAGAGCTTATTAGAAAAATAAACGAATTTGCTCCGCTCTACTTTATTCCAGCGGGCTTTCATGCGAACATGCGTGGCTTTAATGAGACCCTTTTTGAGGCAGTTGGAGCGGTGAACAAGTTCAGCTTCTCTTCTGCAAATTCATCGCCAGAATTTGCATTCACAGAGCTTTTGAAGAGCGAGAAGATCGATACCGCACTCATTGTTGGCACAGATCCAATTGCTTCTTTGCCCTACGAGGTTTCGAGCAAGCTTGCAAAAGTAAAGAAGATCGTTCTCGATCCCCGCTTCTCCTTGACTGCCAGAGTTGCCGAAGTTGTACTGCCGTCCGCATTTTCTGGGATCGAATGCGGTGGAGAAATGGTAAGAAGCGATGGTGTAAGGCTGAAGCTCTCTCCAATTGCAAAGGCTGAAGTTGATGATGTTTACGTGCTTAAAAGAATTCTGGAGGGATTGTGATGATCCGTTTAACAAAGCTGATGAAGTTCGAGGCTAACATAGTTATTGCAAGGCTCTCGCAGGAGAGCAAGAAGGCAACGATCTACTTGCATCCAGATTTTGCAAAGAGAAGTGGAATAAATGAGGGTGACGTGGTGAGCGTTGCAAGAGCGGGCAAAGAGTTAAAATTCAGAGTAAAGCTTCTTGAGACCGCTCCAGAGAACGGTGGGATCATTCCGAACTCGATTTTCGCCAACTATCTGAGTGACTTTGGAAATTTCAAGAGCTTTAAGGCTGATATCGAGCTCAGTGAGGGTAACGAGAGCACAGAGGAAGATGTAATAACTATTATCATGCAAAAGAAGTGATGCTGTGGCTAAAAATAAAAAAAGGAGATGATAAACGCTCTACTGTCCAAAAAGCTTTATTTATTCATGCTAAATTCATTGTATGCATCTCACCCTTGACAGGTTTTTCCCTCTTTTCGACAGAGAACAAGATAACGATTACTGGGCTATCGAAAAAATAAGAGAATACCACAAAATGCTAAGCGAGAAACTTGAAGAAGCCTATAAGATTGCCGAGATTGCAAGAGCAAAAGGTCTTGATCCTGAGCCAAAGGTCGAGATTTTGATTGCAAAAGACATGGCTGAGAGAGTTGAGAAGCTAATAGGGCTTAATGGTGTTGCCAAGAGAATCAGGGAGCTTGAAGAGGGAGGGATGGAGAGGGATAAGATCTGCTTTAAAATTGCAGAAGAGATTGTCGATGGAAAATTTGGAAGAATGGACTATTTAGAGGCAATAGACAAAGCCATAAGGACTGCGGTTGCTATAATGACTGAAGGAGTTGTTGCTGCACCCATCGAGGGAATTGCAAAGGTTTCAATTGACAAAAACAGCGATGGGAGCAATTTCTTGAAGGTTTACTACGCTGGGCCGATAAGAAGTGCTGGAGGGACTGCACAGGTAATTTCTGTTCTCATTGCAGACTACGTTCGCAGGAAAGTTGGCCTTGGAAGATACATTCCTACAGAAGAAGAGGTCTTGAGATATTGCGAAGAGATACAGCTCTACAAAAGGGTTGCAAACCTCCAGTATTTACCAACAGATGAGGAGATAAGGCTGATCGTCTCTAACTGTCCAATTTGCATAGATGGCGAGCCAACAGAAGAGGCGGAAGTTTCAGGCTACAGAAATCTGCCAAGAGTTGAGACAAACAGAGTTAGAGGAGGAATGGCTTTAATAATAGCGGAGGGTATAGCTCTAAAGGCCCCGAAGCTAAAAAAAATGGTAGATGAGCTTAAAATCGATGGATGGGAATGGCTTGATAAGCTGATTAAAAAAGACTCAGAAGAGGAAGTGGACGTAAAGCCTCGAAGTAAATATTTAGCAGACCTTGTCGCAGGAAGGCCTGTTTTGAGTCATCCTTCGAGAAAGGGGGGCTTTAGGTTGAGATACGGCAGAGCAAGAAACTCTGGTTTGGCAACAGTAGGAATAAACCCTGCAACTATGGCCTTAATTGATTTCGTAGCTATAGGAACCCAATTAAAGATAGAAAGACCCGGTAAAGCAGGGAGTGTTGTGCCTGTAACGACAATTGAAGGGCCGACGGTTAGACTCAAAAATGGAGATGTTGTTAGAATCAACAGTGTCAAAGAAGCGATTGAATTGAAAAATGAAGTTGAAAAGATACTTGATCTTGGCGAGATTTTGATAAACTACGGCGATTTTCTCGAAAACAACCATCCACTCGTTCCAGCTTCTTATTGCAGAGAATGGTGGGCTCTTGAAAGCGGAATTAAAGATACTCAAATCGATGAAGAAACCGCTTTAAAGCTCTCTGACGAACTTGGAGTTCCGATGCATCCGGACTACACATACTTATGGCACGACATAACAATTGAAGATTTCTGCTATCTCCGTGATTTTATTAGTGCCCGAGGGAAAATTGAGGGGCAGAGAAAAAGCTGCCTCTTGCTACCTTATGATAAAAAAGCCAAAGAAATTCTCGAAAATTTGCTTGTAGAACATAAGGTTAGAGATGGGATAGTGATCGAAAAATGGAAGGTGCTCGTGCGATGCTTAGGGCTCGATTTTAGACTGAGGAAGGTGGGCGAAATTGCAGGCGAAAGTGTGCTTGAAGTTATAAAGAACGTTTCAGGAATAACTGTTCGGGCAAAAGCACCTTCGAGAATAGGAGCAAGAATGGGAAGACCTGAAAAAGCCAAGGAGAGAAAAATGAGCCCTCCACCACATTTACTCTTTCCCGTAAGCTTTGCAGGTGGGAAGAGAAGAGATGTAAAAAGTGCCATAGACCATAAAAATGACTACAATTCTGCAAAAGGACTAATTGAAGTTGAAATTGCTTTAAGAAAATGTAAAACATGTGGAAAAGAAACTTTCTGGCTTAAATGTGATTGCGGTGGCGATACTGAGCAGATTTACTATTGCCCAAAGTGCAGAATTAAAGATACTTCGGAGTTCTGCAAAAAATGCGGGAGCGAGATGAGAGGATACATGAAGAGAGCTGTCGATATAAGGGCTCTCTATGAGAGAGCTCTTCAGAATCTCGGTGAGCGTGATGAACTGGAGATCGTAAAAGGGGTAATCGGTCTTACTTCCAAGAACAAGGTTCCGGAAAGGGTTGAGAAGGGAATTCTTAGGGCAAAACATGGCGTATACGTTTTCAAGGACGGCACAATTAGATATGACATGACAGACCTTCCTTTGACTCATTTTAAGCCAAGAGAGATAGGAGTTAGTGTTGAGAAGCTGAAAGAACTTGGATACACAAGAGATTATTTGGGGATTGAGTTAAAAAACGAAGATCAGATTTTAGAGCTTATGCCACAGGATATAGTGATCTCAAAAGACTGCGCGGAATACCTTGTAAGGGTTGCGAAGTTTATTGACGATCTGCTTGTTAAATTCTACAAGATTGGGCCATTTTACAATGTTGAAAAACCTGAAGACCTTATAGGACATCTTGTGATTGGCCTTGCTCCACATACCTCTGCAGGAGTCCTTGGAAGGATCATAGGCTTTGCAGACGTGCTTGGCTGTTATGCACACCCATACTTCCATGCTGCGAAGCGAAGGAACTGCGATGGCGACGAAGATTGTGTAATGCTCCTCCTCGATGGCTTGCTAAACTTTTCAAGACATTTCTTGCCAGAAAAACGCGGAGGACAGATGGATGCCCCTCTGGTGCTAACAGTGATCGTTGATCCGAGAGAAGTTGACAAGGAAGTCCACAATATGGACATCGTTTCCCAGTATCCGCTGGAATTCTACAAAGCAACGCTAGAGTTTGCAAATCCAAAGGAGTGCGAAGATCTGATTGAAAGAGTCAAAGATCGACTTAGTTCGGAAACAAGATTTTGCATGCTCAAGTTTACTCACGACACCGATATTACGCTTGGAGTCAAGGAGAGTGCTTACAAAAAGCTGAAGACAATGGAAGAAAAAGTGGAAAAGCAGATGGAACTTGCAAAGAAGATCTCTGCAGTTGACGAACACGATGTTGCGGAAAGAGTAGTCACTCTGCACTTTCTGCCAGACATAATCGGAAATCTGAGGGCTTTTTCAAGGCAGGAGTTTAGATGTGTTGACTGCAACGAGAAGTATCGCAGACTGCCTTTGAATGGCAAGTGCAGAAAGTGTGGGGGCAATCTAACGCTAACAGTGCACAGCAGTTCCATTGTAAAGTATCTTGAGCTTTCGAAGAAGCTATGCGAGAACTACAATGTTTCTGAATACACGAAGCAGAGGCTTAAGCTAATCGAATACGAGATAAGGTCTTTGTTGATGGAAAATAAGCAGATAACGCTTGTGGATGTGTTTAATTAGAACTTCTTAACTGTTACATTGGTCTTGTAAACCGCCAACACGAGCTTGTTAAATGTTAATTGGGCATTTATCTGGTTATTACCAACTAAGGAGACCGAACCCCCGAGTTCACTAAAATAATTCATCCAAAGCTCCGGATAATCAGAAGTTACGGTTAAGACGATCTTTCCTGTTGATGGATAAATCCTCGAAGACTTAAGAGACGAATTGAACACCATAACGATCGATCCACCACCTGCAACGCTCAAATTGGATTCTATCTCATTCAAAACCAACACAAGAACTTTCTCCATCGCACCTGACGCTTCTAAGGATTGAACCGGTTTTATGTATATACTTGGCGGTTGGACAAATTTGCAGTAATCATAGTATTCTTCCAGTAATGCACCATTCTCAAAGGATATTCTGAAATTTCCAATTTTATAGTTTAGCGATCTTAGATTAAAAACATAAGTGTCAATCGTATTCTCGGATTCAACCACAATCTCGACAGTAGTATTATTTGCTATATAGAAACTACCACCTTGAAGTTCGAGCTGTATTTGCTGTAAATTTGCACCACCATAAAGCGAGAGAGCAAAAACATCATATATCTTTCTAAAACTCTCCCTCATGCTAATTATTCTGAACTTCTCCGCGGTATCTATTGTGGTGGTATACACTTGAACATAAACTATGCTTATTAGGATCAAAACTACACCGAAGATCATCATGTAGCCCAGAATTTCAGAAATTGCCCTATCATCCATAAATCTCAACCTCATAGATCACGGCAAAATAACTAATGTTTTGGATTGTTATATAGTTTCCTGACCGAGTGAAATTGATTCCAATGAGCCTGAAAAACTCCTCCCATGCGTTTGCATTTGTTGAATAAAAAACGATCGGACCATCTCCCATAATCGTGCTTGTATTTCTAAGATAAAAGTACACTGGCAAATTTACGCTTTTTCCAGCAAATCCTTCCATTGCTACCGAGAAATTACTCTGGAGTTTTATTATCGGCAAATAAAGTGTTCTTGTATTGTTTATATAGTTGATGTTAGGAGAACTCATCATTTTCGCAATCCCGCTGCGGTTCATTATAATGGCGCCGTTTTCATAAGCTACATATCCATCGTGCCCAATTAGCTTTATTGACGAGATGCTGTAATTGGTGTTGTTAATTCTAATTATGGGCTCATTCCTAAAATCTATGGAGAGATCGTATAGCTGAATTGTGTGAATCGACTTAAATTCGAGACCCGATCTAACCCTTTCGATTTTTTCCCGCAATTCGAATAGATCGAAATAAGCATTCCTCATCTTCACATTTTCCTGAGCAACCCATATAGTAGGGTAAGATATCGTAAATATAATCCCTGCAACACCTACTATTGCTAAGAGAACCAAAAGACCGCCAAATACCTCTGAAACACCTTTAGAGTTCATGATATCTCCACTGAAGCCCCAGATACACTCTTTACTTCTACCCACATTTCAGGCAGTCTAAATTCCCTTCTCTGGTTATTGATGTCATAGTATACCACAATCCCGCCCTCGTTGATCTTTATGGTTTTCGCCTCCTTTGGCATGAGTTTTAAAACTATTTCAACGATATCATCAATGTAGATTTCGCTACACTGCATCGATATGCTTGTTCCCCCACTAACAAAGTCCCACTCTAAAGTGCAGTTTGCTTTTCCATCAATGAACAGTTCTGGTTTTACCTCTGGATACATGTATAGGCTAATTTCAATAGGTATCGTATCATTTAGCGTTATATTTGTTGCAGCACGCTCATAAAGCTTGCCTATGCTCACAAAAGCATTTATTAGCTCATCGAGAGTCTGGGCTGAGTAATAACATTCCATAATTTGGCTTTGATTGGTTAGATTTCTCCTACCCGACATTAACTTAAGGATCGTTTCGTTGTAATATTTTTTATCCCCAAAGCCTATTGTGCAGATATCGATATATTCACCACCAATGGTTATATTTTTTATCTCATTTGCTCTCGGTATGACCTGACTTCCGCAATCGTCTGGATTGCATGCAGTTAAGCTACATATGAAGTATTCTCCGTCCAAGTTGTAACAACCTACACCTGAACAGCTTGAGACCCTTTTGCAAGTGGGCATACCATCGCTGAGGAAAACAATTAACGGTTTTGTTCCACTTATTATGGATTCATTCTCCGTAAGAATTTCAAGAGACTTGTTAAGCGCTAAAAGATAATTAGTATATCCACTAGCAGTAATATTCTTTATCTGGGATATAACGACTGAAGTGTCTGTTGTCAACTTTGTCAAATATGAGCTATTATTGACGATATGTGCATAGGCAGAAGTGCTGAAGTTGACTAATCCTTTGTAATCTGACAAGTTTAGGCTATCATTTAAGAACTTTATCGATGCTATCTTGGCAGCATCGAGCTTTTCAATCCAAAGGCTACCCTCGATCGATGTAGCATTCTTAAGCCTTGGGACTATGTAGACTGTGTAATTTTGTTCTGAATTTATGTTCTGAAGGAAACAAACACTTCCATTAACCTCTGAATAGTAATTGCAGAAGTTGTTACCGAGCCACAAATAAAAGCTATTTCTATATTTTTCTGGCACATAAACGTAGGCAAACTCATAGACATTATTTCTCGTGTATCCGCTAGGTAATGAAAAATTATACAAAGTAATGTTGGGTGTGTAAGTTGCCGTTATAATGTCCCTTAGCTTGCAAGATGACCCGTCCGGGCAGTTCTGCCCTGAGTAAATCCTAATATTAAGGTTTAAGGGATATTTATTGGCAACGATTATCTCAAAAGTCCAGTTTCCGATCTCAGAATCTCCTATTTTATCATCTTTATAAGTTCTAACTCCGGTTAAAGTTAGATTTGAACCGTCTGGCTTTGTTATATATACTGCAAAGGCGGAATCTCCTCTTTCTGGGACAGGATTGGATGAAATATTTACATAAAATTCATCATTTTTAAATGAACTATTCACATCGAAAACAATTTTTGTGATGTTCGGCTGAACACTACTGGTGAAGGATTTATAAAGTGTCCTTTCGCTATGTGCTTCGTTAATATTTCCCGCGTGCATGCTCAGGGATCTGTCTATTACTGTTACAACTGAGAGACTCTTTCTCGTCTCGTTCAAAACAAAACCTCTTCCAACCAATTTTAAGTGTAACTCAAAAGGCTGTCCAATTGAAAGCGTATCGGGAACTATGAACTTTCTAATGTATAGATCCGGTTCTACTCCGGCTCTATTGGCTATCAAAACCTCTTCGGTGTCCTCTGCATAAAAACCCCGACTGTCTGTAACTATTAGCGTGAAATTACACACTGCAGATTCGCTACTGCCGATTAAAGTGTAATTTTTACATCGGGTCGGAATATCACTGCTCCAATAGATTGTAATCTCTCTAATTTTCTGATTTTTGTCCCCCTCAGCTACTACCGTTCCATTCCAGTTTAAAACTTTCCACTCCCAAAAGACAGGAGAAGTGGAATTAGAAACGTCTATTGTTACGTTGTTTCCAGAAAGGACCGAATTTGGCTTTATCTTCAGCACAGCACTCGGATATTCAATAACCGATCTTGTTAGCTCTATTTTGCCTTCTTTATTCAAACTATAAGCAATACCACTCAAGTTATCAAATTTTAGGCTTGCAAAAGCCCCTAAGCTCAATGTTTTTCTCAACTGATACTCGTCTGACTCAATGTAAATACTTGGATGCCCTCCATACTCAGAAAAGTTTATCCTATAGGCAATTCCGCCTATGGACATTGGCATGTAGATCTTTGCTCTTAGATAGCCGTCTTTAGGATATAAAGCTGCCATGTCCACGAGCTGAGCGGATATTTGCGATGCAACATCAGAAAACAGGTTTTCTGCAACCCTCGAGACTTGAGATGATTTCAGCTGAGCATCTAAGCTCAAAGCCATTGCAACTATAAAAACTGAGAGTATCCCCATCAAAATAAGATATTCAATTAAGATCGAAACACCTTTATCGTTCATTTTGCACGCACCCCGCAAATCTCGTTAAAATTCAACTTTTCCGAATACTCAACGTCACCGGATACAAAGTTTAATATTACTCGCTTATCGCCTTCAATGATTATAATATCACCATAAACCCCTTTCTGGGAGTAAAGTAGCTTAACCTGATTGCTCACGTTTTGGGAATAACGAAGCTTATCATTATAACTACTCATAATATTGCTATCACACGCAATACCTGCAAGATCTCTCAGGTTGTATATTTCATCTTTCGGGAAGAGTATCATGGCCCTCGAACTCTCCATTCCCGCAAGTATGTTCTGGGCATGAAGTATTGATATCGAGATCACTATCGTGGCAATAAACAGCGTGAAGAGTATCAACATCTGCCCTTTTTCGTTTAGGGTCGCCATACCGTTAGTCTCACCTCGAATATTACGGGATCATACAAAGATAGGTTACTAAAACTATTCGGAAGTTCGCTTTTCTTTAGGAGAATATACCTGCTTGCAGAAACCGCATTGGGTGTCGGTTTCTTATCGATGAGTATTGTATTATTTATTGTATCGCCCTCTGCCCAGTAAAGTTCGAGTCGATAATCAAAGCCCCTATCGGTGAGAAGAATCTCAAGAGCTTCCATAAATTTTTCGTTTGGTTCACAATCTACTCCCAGTGTGCAATTTGCCAGATTTAAAATCATACCCTGCAGACTGTCTTTATAATAGTAATCTCCCTCCTTTTTAGGATTATCAAGTATCTTAAGCGCGTCCTGAGCCATCATTTTGGTCTGCATATTCACCGCTTCGCTCCACATGGGCGAGATAACAAGAGAACTCTGGTAAAGAGTGTAGAGTGCCACAAGCAAAATCAAAGCAGATGCAACGCCTTCGAGTGTGAATGTCTGAGCTTTTGAGTTCATAAGCATCACCAAACATAAACTACAAGCTTTGCCACTGCTTTTCCAGCAATGAATGTAAGTGATGGTGCACATACCACCGATACATTGATATTTTTAGAAGTGGCCATGAAATTAACTGCGTCTCCTTTATTGAAACCAGCTTCTTTCAATATATCATTTACCGCATCTGTTATGATATAAGTTGTTTTTGGATAGAGATCGTATGCTCTCGGAGTTGGTGTAGACCGCATTGGAGAACCAAAACCCACCTCCAAACTATCCTTCTTCTCATTTCCTCCTTTAGGTTGACAACTGCTTGGATTTTCATCTTCGGTAAGTAAACAGAGACCCAACCACCAAGGAGCCCCAGTTTCAGGCTTATTTTTACCTTCCACCATAAGAGCTATAAATGTTACAGGATAAGTCAGATTACATCCTATGTCTCGAGAGTGATAGTTTGAGGGTTGTCCCACTGGACTTCCGATGTAGATTACATTAACAAGAGAGAACCAAGGATCTAACCAAACAAATCTCTCATATTTGGCAACATACCCCGAAGTCGGAATTTCTTTACCGGCATCAAATACAGGTGTGTAATTTGCATATCTTATAAGTATTCTGTTTTGGGGGGTAGAATATATAGACTCGAGCGATAAATGAATTTCATAATTTCTATCTGGATCTTTTAGACCAAGCAAACTTCTAATGGAGTCGTAATTGGCTGTAACCAAATCCTGCAGCTTTGACATTTTGTAAATGTCCAAGTAATCTACTTGACCTTTTGTCAGCCCTGGGAAAAACTTATAGCTGGAATTGCCCCAACAGTATTCGTTTGCATGCCAATCAGTAGTTCCATTACCATCTGGATATCTACAGTATCCCTCCATTTCTGCAAGAGTTACACCAACTCGATAAGCTTCATGCATCAGGCTTATCTCATTCCGAACATCAGCAAACACTCCGGGCAGAAAGTTAGCTATGAATATGAACGTGAACAGAAATATCGACAAACCTATGAGCAGATCCAAGGCTAACTTTCCTTGTTCCATTTTCACTCTCCTCTCCATCATTCTTATTATGTCAAGGGTTGGATATAAGCATTTTGGTTTTACAATTATTATAATTATAGTGCTCAGAGAAACTATTAAATCCAGAGATGGCAAAATTCAGCTATGGAAATGCTCAGACTCGAATTCGATCTGCAACATCACTTGGTTCTTTCTAGAAAGAACCCGAGTGATCACGCTCTGATTAGATTGATTTTATCAACCCTGGCAACTTCTACGGAGATCATAAATCTGAACAAGAAGGACATGAGGAAGAAAGGTAGCTCATATTCTATCCAGCTACTCGGCAAGAGAAAAAGAATTTCACCGCTCGACGAACAGACATTTAACCTTATAAATTCAATCGAGGGTGATAAACCCTTCCGGCTCACTGAAAACCAAATTGATGAGATAGTCGCGAAGTATTCGCCAAAAGACAGAAAATACAACGCAAAAAGCCTTAGAAAAGCAATGATAACTTTCCTAAAAGATTCGGCGTTATTTGATGTCGATATCGAAGACTTAAATCTCAAAGAACTTGAGGATTTCATGATCGATTTCAATCCCCTTTTTTCTGGCGTATGGCTGGATGAGGATGGTTTGAGGGATTTTATCCTCAACTACTCAGTATTGAATAATATTTCCGACCCAAAGGTAATAGCTGAAGAGACCGGCATTGAGGAAAGTTTTGTTGCATCAACGCTCCAAGATGGAAAAAGCATTTTCTTCCTGGCCAAAAAATATGACAGCGAAAGATTTATTTCCTGACGTCTAATGAATTTGTGGATCCTATTGGCTTTGTGCTGGGAGAAAGTTCCATTTCAGAGTTCAGTTTTGCGGTAAATCCATCCAATGTTCCCAAGTTTGGGGAATACGTTGTAGCCGAGAATAGAGACGGGAAAGAAGTTCTGGGAATCGTTAGAAATGTCGTAAACTTTAACAGACTGCTTGAAAACCCTTTGAACTTTGAATACGCTCTCAAAAATCTAAGCATGTCTAAAAAGATTCTTGAAAGAAATGAGGTAGTCGTTGCAAATGCAAAAGTTTTGGGAATCGTAGAAGGTGGCGAAATATCCCCCAATAGAGTCCCAATAAAACCAAATTCAGCTGTAAAACTTGCAAGCGATGAAATACTGCAGGATATCTTCAAAAAGCCGGAAGGAGTTGAGCTGGGCAACTTGATTTCCCGTCCCAACATAAAGGTATCTCTTGATCTAAATCAGCTAATTCTAAGGCATTTTGCGATCCTATCTGTCACAGGTGGTGGGAAATCAAATGCAGTATGTGTAATAGCAAATGAGATAATAAGAAGGTTCAATGGAACCGTAATACTCATAGATCCCCACGGAGAATACGTTGGATTCGTTTTTGAAGATGGAAGAGAAACTGGAAAGAATGTAATTCCGGCAGGTATCCGTCCAGAAAGACTTGAGCCATGGGAGTTCTGTTCTCTCGTCGGAATCGATCGCGATGCTTCAGTCCAGAGAATGCATCTTGAAAGGATTTTCATGACTGTAAAGCGTGAAAGGCTTAGCGGTGCAGAATTCATGAAAAGAGTTTTGGAGATGGCAGAAGACTGGATCACAACTCAGGGTGAGATCGAATACGTAGATTCCACGGGATCTGTAAGAACTGCAAGGATTTCAAGAGAAGATCTGAATCCCCTTTACAGAGTAAAGGAGTACGTTGCAACTTTCATGCGCAGATACGAAGACCTGCTAACTCAGAGAGACATGCTCGCGAACCTAAGAGAAGGCTATCTGAATATTGTGAACCTCAGCGGTTTTGATGAGGAACAAATGCGGGTTGTTGTTGCCTACTTGCTAAGAAACATCCTTATCGGCAGAATCAGCTATGTTAGGAACAAGAATAGAGAATACTGGGAGAACGCATGTCCTGTTGTCAAAAAACCCTTGCTCCTGATCTTTGAAGAAGCACATATATTCGCAAATAAAGGCGACGTCTCGCTCTGGATGGGTAGAATCGCAAGAGAGGGGAGAAAGTTTGGAATAGGATTTGGAATAGTCTCTCAAAGGCCTAAAAGAATAAGTGAAGACATTCTTAGCCAGTGCAACACTAAAATAGTGCTTCGAATTGTGGAACCAAATGATCAGCGTTATGTTCAGCAGGCAAGCGAGCAGATCAGCGAAGATCTGCTATCGGATATTGCATCGCTTGGTGTGGGTGAGGCGGTTGTTGTGGGGCCAGCTGTCAAAATTCCTGCAGCAATAAAGATTAAGAGGTTCCATGGGCAATATGGTGGCAGAGACATAGACGTGCTATCTGAATGGAGATCTGCTTCAAAAATAAAGGCATCTCTTGAGGATTTGGTATGAAATTCGCCCATTTCGCAGACCTTCATCTGGGTTACGAACAATACAACCAGAACTGGAGGGCAGAGGATTTTGCTTCAGCGTTCAAAAAATCCGCTGAACTTGCAGTGAGAGAGAATATTGATTTCGTCATAATAGCTGGAGATTTGTTCCATAGAAGCGTTCCAAGTCCAAAAACACTCAACGACGCAATTGAGGTTTTAAAAATTTTCAAATCCCAAAATATTCCTGTTTTCGCAGTTGAAGGTAATCACGACAAGAGCATTAGAGAGATGTCTGCATACCATTTGCTTGAGAGTCTTGAGCTTTTAAACGTGCTTGGATTGAGAAAAGAGAAAATTGAAGATGATTTTGTCACAAGTGTTCGCGTTGATAATGTATACCTTGTAAAGGGGGTTTTCAAAAACATTGAAATCATTGGAGACAAACACAGAACGAAGTGGCAGTTGGAGAAGGTTCTTCCTTACCTAAAGCCGGATTCTGATGCTATTCTTGTTCTGCATCAAACAGTGAAGGAAGCCGTTGACATTGACTTGAATATTGCTTGGGATCTTACCATGGAACAATTACCTTCTGCTAAATACTATGCCATGGGCCACATACATTTACGCAGAGATCTTAAATTAGGCGATGCTTTTTTGGTGTATCCCGGCTCTTTAGAGAGATATGATGCTCGGGAGGCTTCTCATTTTATTCAATATTGTGATAAAATCGAGGTAAGAGAGGGAGAGAAGAAGGGATTTTACATCGTTGAAAACTTTAAACCGAGATTTGTCTCCATAGAAGCAAGAGATTTCTTCAACATTACGATCGAAGATGATTACAAAGATAGTCTGGAGAAAAAATTTTTAGAGACCCTTAGACTCGTGCACGAGAATAGTATAGTGGTTGCAAAGCTTTTGTGTTGCGAGACTGTTGATACCAAGAAATTGAGTGATTTGACGCTAAAAAAGGCAAAATACGCCGAGATCAACTTTAGAAGAAAAGATGTTGGAGAAATTCCAGATGCAAAGCCTGAAAAAGAATTTTTCAATGAACTTGAGCTCAAACTGCTTGAAATTTTAAAGGAGGATGATGAAATAAGCTTGAAGGCAGCTATTGAATTTTTAAAAGAGCACTATGGTTTAACGGACCAGGCTAAAATGATTAAGGAAGTTGGCGAGAGCAAGATAGAGCCGAAAGGCGAAATTAAAAAAGATATTAAACCTCCTGAGGACAGATTGGAGGATAGAGAAAAGAAGAGTAAGAGGTTTAAAACCCTACTCGACTTCGTATGATCCTGAAAGAGATCAGTCTGAAGAATTTTAAATCGCATAGAAACACAAAAATTAGCTTTGACAAGGGAATTAATCTTATTGCCGGCAGAAATGGCTCAGGAAAAAGCTCCATACTTGACGCCATTCTTGTCGCACTGTATGGCGTCAGGCAGGGATATGCGAGAAAAGCCGACCTGATCCAAATTGGGGCCGAAGATTACTCGATCGAAATTATTTTTGAGCACGGAAACCGAGATTACCGGATTATAAGAAGAAGTGATGGAGTGTCCGAACTCCATGGGGAAGTTCGGATAGAAGGGGACCAGAAGATAAATGAGTGGGTTGAGAGAAATCTTTCACCTTTCCACGTGTTCACCGGTGCTGTTTACGTTCGACAGGGTGAGATTGAGACCATAATATCGGATGAGAGTGGAAGAGAAAAGATCATTAGAAAGATTACAAGAATCGAAGATTACGAGACTGCATGGAAAAACTTAGGAGTTGTTATAAAGGAACTGGAAAGTGAATTGAAGCGTTATTTGGAGGTCACAAAACAAAAAGAAGATCTTGAGAGAAAACTGAAAGAAAAAGAGCAGGGAATAACTGAAATAAAAGAGGAAATTGTCAGGTGTGAGAACAGACTAAAAGAGCTACGGGAACTCTTGACAAAAATATCTTTGGAAAAGAAAAGATTTGATGAGCTAAAAGATAGGCTTAATACGCTAAATACCGAGATTATAAAACTCGATGGCGAAATAGGCGGGTTAAAGAATAGATTAGAAGTTTTAAGCAGGCAAAAGACCGAATTGGACCTCAAAATTACCTCTCTGAAATCAAGTTTAAAAGAATTTGAGAGAGTTGAGAGAGAGGCAAGAAGATATCTCGATCTCTCTGAATTTCATAAGAGCTTTCTGAAGTCCATACAGGATATCGAATCAAAAATCAAGGATCTGGAGATAGAGAAAGAGCGTGTATTGGCAGAATTGAAAAAATGTGAAGACGAAAGAAATAATCTCGAACGTATCAAAAGTGAAATTTCTGAAATTGAGAAAAGAATTTGGTCTCTGTCTGATGACGCTGAAAGATGGCAGAAAATTCGATTAAAAGTTGAAAGAAAAATACAAATAGAGAATATTTTATATGAGAAAAATCTTAGCTTGGAAAAAATAGAAAGTGCTTTTGCCAAAATTCAGAAGGCAAGAGAGTTCGATAAAGCGCTTAAAGAAGAATTCGAGAAGATAAGTGCACAAAAAGGGTCGCTGATGTCAGAAGAGAAGAGAATTTCCGAAATACTTGAAAAGTTGAAATACGTTGTTGGTGTTTGCCCTGTGTGCGGTAGAGAGTTGAGCAATCAGCACCGAGAAGAGCTGTTGAAAAAATATTCTGCAGAGATTGGCAATATAAAAGAGAGACTAAGGAGAATCGAAGAGAAGGAGATCAAAATGAAAGAGGAGAGGAGGAAAGTTGAAGAAGCACTCGCAAAACAAGATTCGGTGCTTAAATTCAAACAGCTTGCAGATGAGCTCAAGAAAATATCGGAAGAACTGAAAAACGTTGACGAGAATAAACTGAGAAGTAGTAATGAGGAATTGGAAAAGCTTAAAACAAGAATGGAATTTCTCAAAGAAAACGAGAGAAAAGCCTTAGAGATCTTGCAAAAATTCGACTCGATACTTACAACCCTTGAAAGCATTAAAGCAAAACATCTTGAAGCTCAAAGAAAAAGGGATGCGATAATAAATCAGCTTGCCCAAAAGAATTTTTCAAGCCTGGATGAACTCGAGAAAGAGATATATGGGCTCAGAAAAAGTTATGAGGATTGGATTGGATTGAAAAAGGCTAAAGAAGAACTTGATTCCGCAGAGTCAAAGTTAAAAGATGTAAAAACAGAGCTCGAAAAAATATCGGATGTTATCAAGCTTAAGAGCAATCAACTGAATGAAAAAATGGAGACTTTGACGAATCTTCGAAGCAGATACGATGAAATGCGTCATCAGGAACTCGAGAGATCTGAAAAAGAAGTCTCGAGAGAGATTGCCGGACTTGAGGAAAGGGTTAGTGTTCTAAAAAAGAGTTTGGATAGCTTCATTGCAGATAAAGATTATTTAGAGAAACAGCTGAAGATAATCGAAGAGAGCGAAAGAAAAGTCAAGATACTCGAGAAAGCAATTCCGGAGTTAAATAAAATAAGAGAAAAATTTGCAAGCTATAAGAACATTGTTGCAGAAGTAGCATTGAAGGAAGTTGAAAAATATGCCAGTGAAATATTTGAAGAGTTCACAGAAGGCAAGTATTCCGGAATAAAGCTGAAAAGGGTTTTTGAATACGGAAAGGAAAGGTTAAAGATTTTCATAATACATCAGGGAGAAGAGAGAGAAACGAGCTTTTTAAGTGGTGGAGAACTTGTTGCTCTTGGCATTGCATTCAGACTGGCTTTATCAATGTTTGAAGCCAGGGGAAGAATTCCATTGCTGATAATGGATGAACCAACTCCTTTTTTAGATGAGGAGAGAAGGAGAAAGCTTGTTGAGATAACCATGAACTACTTGCGAAGAATTCCACAGGTGATAATTGTTTCCCATGATGAAGAGCTTAAAGATGCTGCAGATAAGGTCATTATGGTAGAATATCGTGGAGGCGTGTCCTATGTGGCTTCTCAGTGATGAAATTCTCGAAAAACTCTCAAAAGACCTCTCTGAGCTTCATGTGAGAGCAGAAGAAGTGGCTAATAAAATCGAAGGAAAATGGATAGAAATGCCGGAAAGCATCGTGTGTTCTGCATGCGGGGTAGATGGTAGTCGTGGAATCGAAAGACTTGCAGGAATCGTGATATACTCAATTTCAGCGGTTAGCGTTGGAAACGAAGTTCGAGAAATGTGTGAGATAACCACTCTAAAGCCCCATACAAACATTGAAGAGCGAATTAGACTGCACATGCACACTTCTGAATTTCGAATCGGGAGTCTTGCTGAAGAAGAACTTATCCTGATTGATGGTTCCCTCCGCGGAGCATTCATTCGTCCCCCTGCTTACACTGATGACCCCGAAAAACTAAGAGAGAGCTATGAACTTGATGCTCTTGTCGAAGATTTCCTTGAAGTTCTCGAAAATCACTTCGAAAATCTTGAAAAAGATATTAAGAATGGAAGAGCTAAGAAAAATTACCTTCTCACGAGAGAGAAGATTTTTCGAGACATGGAACAGGGTTATAGGAAATCAAGTGGAAGAAGACTGGAAGACCTGATGATTCTCTTTGAATACATTGAATACCTTCACGCTCTGAACAAACTGCTTGAAAAAAATGCGGTATTCGTTGCAAAAAGCTTCTATACACACGAGTTCGATGATGAAATAAGCGATACAGTGGTTCTTCAGCTCATCGAATTAAGACAGTTCGGCTCTGAAAAACCAGCATATTTTCCATTTAAGCCAAAGATAACAAAAACTCTGCCATGGTTTGTTCGAGAATTTCGCGAACATTTCAAAAACCTGTTTAAAGACATAAATTCAGCATTCGTAAGATTTGAGGAGTCCGGAAACATCTACTTGGTTGAAAGTCTTCAAAAGATGGATGATGAGCTTATGGGCAAACTTAGAGGTCTTGAGGCCAATGGATACCCATTACCGCTTATCCATGCTCACAGACATGCCAAGATTAAAAAAATTGAGATGAGAAGAGCGATAGAAGGCATTTTCGCTTCTCTCGAGAGTAGATTTGATTTTTTGATGAGAAGTGGTAGAGACGTTCTGGATAGCTAAGCTTTTAAAATGATCTGTCGATTTAAAATCATGGAAGACTTTGAACGCGATATAAGAAATATTTTTGATGAGAAATTTATAGAGAAAGCTAAAAATTTAAAGAAGAGTGGGCACATCTTCAATCCTATCTTCTATATCTTCTTCACGCGTCTTGTTGAGGCTTCAGGAATTTTGAAGGATGTTGTTCTGCCAAACAAATACGAGATCGAGGAGCTTTTTGCCACCAGAAAGGATTTCCTTCAGATAGACTATGACACCCTGAGTGAAGTTATTAAACGCATCTGGCTTTATGAGAGAAGCAAGGGCATCGAATTTGGCTTTGAAAAAACTTCCGACGATATGCTCTTCGTGATATATCGAATAGGCAAAATTCAGAACGAGATAGACAAGACTATCCTGAAATACGCAGAGTGGAACAAAGAAAAACTGCTCGAGCTTTACTTCACATTACTGCGAATTTTGGTCGAGATAGAAGATAAAATAAACCAGAGTATTCGCTCAGATTCTTAACCTTTCGAGGACTTTCTTCTTCTTCTCCATCGCTTTCTCAAAAGCTATGTCTATCTTAATTCGCATTTCTTCAAAATCCGCTGGTGTTTCTTCGCCAACGACTTTCTTAAGCGGAGTGTATGCAGACTCACGGAACCTTGGCTTTATCGGTTTTCTTTGCCCATTTTCGACTAAAAAAGCACCTTCTCCCTTCTCAACCCAACCAACTTCCTCAATTTTAACACCTACTGATTTAACAGCTTTCTTCACATTAACAGCAGTTTTTTCAGGGCAGATGACCATAAGAGAGTCCGTAGAGACGCCCATAAAGTCGATTTGGAGTTCTTCAAGCATTTTGAGCACCCTTGGGTTAACGCAATTCCGAAGTTTTTCGTAATCAAAAAACAATGCTTTCCCTGAAACCTTTGAGATCTCCTCCGCATCGCCACGAATTCCACCATTCGTCACATCGCTCATCGAATGAATTTCTGGCAATAGCTTTGCAGAAAAAATGGCTCTGACTGCTTTGATAAAATCGAGATTTATGGTTTCTTCAACAACCTCATGCATCCCATAGTAGATCGCAGTTGTCGCAATCGTTCCTCCACCCGCCCCTTCTGTCAGCAGAATCACGTCACCCTCTTTTGCGTTCTTTCTTGGAGTTATGTGCTCCGCAATGCCGACACAACCAACACAGCCAGTCATTCGCTCCCCGATCACCATGTCTCCGCCAATGCGCAGAGTGCTACCGCTCACAAGTGGAACTCTCGTTGCCTCACAAACCGTAGCGATTCCAGCGAGATGATCGAAGATCTTACTAACGTCGCCGTCGTCAGCGATGTGGATGTCTGAAAAAACCGCTATTGGCTCAGCGCCCTTAACATAAACATCTCTCATTGCCGCCCTTGTCACATGAAAGCCCGCAATAAATGGAAATTCGCTTAGTCGTGAATGTATTCCATCAACCGCTACCGCTACGAATAGCCCTTTGCTTTCAACAACTCCCGCATCGTCCAAATCCCTTGGAGAGAGCACGGATCGAACATTGCTTATCTCCCCAATTTTTGAGTGAACGTAAAAATCCCCTCTCCCTCGAGAGCCAACACCAAAGGCTCCCATCGTTACACCGCTCTTATAGTATTCGAGTATCGGGGATGTTTTGGAGTAAGCATTCTTGACTTCCACAATTACAGCTTTAGCCCATCTCTTTGCCTTTTCCTCGTTCCAGCTCTTGATCTCGCAGATTCTTTCGATTAGCTTCTTCTCTACTTCTTCTTCGCTCTGAAACTGCAGGAGTTTTCTTGCATAGCCTTCGAGATCCATACTACATCTCACTCACAAGTATAACCCCAATGACTATAAAGACTATGCCCGCAAGGGTCTTTGGGGTTATTGATTCTGAAAGGAAAATAAAAGAGAACAATGCTGTGAACATCGGATAAATCGCTGTTATCGGCACAGTTCTGCTTGCTCCGATCATTTCGAGGGCTCTGTAGTAGAATATCATCGCAATAGCCCCTCCGATGGCTCCAGCGATAAGCAGAGATGCAAGTACATCAAGTCTTATCGTTAAGTTCGTTTCTCTTAGCAAAATGGCGATGATGAGCATTGCAAATAGCGCTCCAGAAGCTCTGATTGCCAAAGCCAAATACATTGGCACCCCTGTGGAGAGAGCGTATCTGTCGAGAATTGGTGCAACTCCCCAGAAGATCGCAGAGATTATTGCAAAGATTTCACCAAGCATAAAATTAAGTCAAAGAAGGATATAAAAATTTTAAAAATTAAAGCTCAAGTTCCGCAACCTTTTCCCAGCTGTTCTCATCGAAAACCACGATCTTGTTGCCTATGATGTAAAGATAGTCGTTTATGAACACCGCCCTGAATCCAGTTTCAGTGGCTTTTATTAGCTTTAAGCCGTCCTTGTATGAGAAAACATAGCCTGAACTTGCGGGGATGAAGAAGATCCCATGCTTCTCGTCCGCAAGGAATGCCCTGTGGTTGCTGATGACTTCGCTCCAGTATTCCTTAAGCAGATACTTGTCCAATTCAATCGGATTATTGGGATCGCTTACATCGAATAGCGAAAGCTTAACATTGCCATCTTCCATTCCAACGCCCAGAATCAGGTGTTCTTTCAATGGGTGCAAATAAGAAGAGTAGCCAGGGATCTTTAGCTCTCCAGCCATCCTCGGCTTCGCTGGATCCGTGAGATCGACAACGAAGAATGGGTCTATTTGTCGGAAGGTCACGATGTAGCCTCTGTCAGCGATAAAACGAACCGCATAAATCCTTTCAGTCTCCCCAAAGCCCTTAAGAGAACCAATTGGCTTCAGATTCTGATCCAAGACATAGAGATCGTTTGAATTGCCAACGGTTACCGCAACTCTTAGGTTTTCATTGTATTCGTCCATTGAGAACTGATTTAAAAGCCTCCCCGAGACTTCTCCATTTGCAACGATCTTCATTTCCAGAGAGATCTTCCAGATCGCTGTCTTCTCTATTTCTCTTGCATACTTTTCCGTGAATTTGTTGTATCTGTTGTTGAATTCGTTTTCAAAAACAAGTCTGTCTTCAGGCTTCATCGTAAGCGTTAACCTTCTTATAAGATCCCAGATCTCAACCTGCTTCGCCTGATCGCTCAAATCGTAGCTCACAAGCTTTTGAAGCTTTTCTCTGAACCAGTTGGGGAACAAGTCCATGTTCTCGGAGACGAATTTCAGCATAACCTCAGCATAGCTTGCTGGAGAGTAGTAGGCAACGTAAATCGCATTCTTGGACATGTAAACAACCGAGTTGTAGTTCCCAACGAAGGATATGCTGTCTTCAACTTCTCCACTGACCGCATCAAGCTTTACAACTGTGTAAATGCTCTCTACTGGCAAAGGCTTTATCGGGTGGTAGATTTTAACGCAATCAACCACATGTCCAATTCCGTTCACGCTTAAAGGCACAATTGGGCAGGTGTCTGAGAATTGGGACAGAATTAGGTAAATCTTCCCCTCGTAAAGCCTTGCGGTAACGATTGAACCGTTAAGCTCAACCTTGTATTTCTCCTTGCAATCATCGGTGCTGAAAGCTCTCAAATCGTTTCCACTCAAAAATATCAGTATGTTTTGATAAATCAGCATTTCTCCGCTTATATTCAGCTCCCTGATCTTTTCAAGCTCTTTCGGCGGAAAAGCCTTCACAACTGCGGTCTTCGGCTCATAAGGATATGGAGGCATGATCTTTGGAGCAAAATATGGTATTCGCCGATAACTTGAGATGTAGATGTTCTTACCGTCGGTTTTAACGATGTCGGGCTCGTCAATGCCAAGAACCTGAACGTTCGTCTGCGAGACTCTTTCAACTTCCGATTTTTCAGCTATTCCAACATCTACTGCAGGAACAGGGGCGGGAGTTGCGACAACCGAAATTGCTCTGCCAAATAATGCAGGATAACTGTAAGCACTGGCTTTGCTTATGTATTCTCTAAACTCTTCTGGCGAAGAGAAGCTTGCAACTTGGCTAATCGAAGCATTTTTTTGATAGGACTGGATCACCAAGAATGCCAATAACGCTACTACAACCAACATTAGTATAACGAGAGATCTCATGATTTTAGTTGCCAGCTATTTATTTATAGATAATTAATTCGTAATAATATATAAATTTATATAATACCTGCTCTGTCAAGTTCGTAGTTCACAATAGCGACACATTGCTCCGCCATAAGGGATAGCCTTGAAACGCTGATAATCTCTTTTGTAAACTCCAGAATGATGTCCTCCTCAGCCCTTTTAACGCCGATGTGGTCTCCAATGATGAACAGCGGATTTTTGATCTTCGAAACTTGCTCACGCAAATCCTTGCCATCTTCACGTAGATAGTAGATCTCCCATGAGGTTGACAACTCGGTTAGCAATTCCTTCAAAGTCTTCTTGGATGCATGAATTCCAGAATTCGTCTCAATCCAGTCTTTTGTTAGCTTATAACCGACAGCTTTCCTTATGTGTCCCGCTATGTTTCTCTCGTCTGGAGCCATCCTTCGCAGTTCGTCGCTCCTAATCCTTATAACCTTTGGTGGATCTGGCTCACCGAGGAGCATCAAATAGACCTCAACACCTTTCCTTATAGAATGCGAAAGAAACAAAGCCTGAGAAACGCATCTGCAGAGAATATCAATTCTTCCCGCTCCGGGAAGATCGCTCAGATTGAAGGGCTCCGTGAATGCTTCGTTGCCGATAACAAGAAAGGCTCTCATTAAAATTCGCCCCTCAGAATTTTCAAGGCGAAATCCTTGTTCTGTGCCAAACCAATTGCATAGTTGTCCCAGAAAACGCAGGTGCCGAGCACAAGAACTTTATTGCTAACCGCCCCAAAAACACCCTTGCCAATCACGAATTCTTTTCCACCGCTAACCGAAGCGGAGCACGGCATAACGACTTCAAGATCCCCGCAATTGGCTATTGGGAACATCTCATCGCCAGCGTTTCTCTCTGGATCGCGAATTACATCGTAGTTTATCGTGATTCCAAAATGCCTTGACACTCGATTTATATTCTGCGAAACTTTATCAACGTTAGAAAAGTAACCCGCAAGCACTATCTTTTTCCCGAGGTTCGCCCATTTCTTTATTCTAACGATATCTGCAGAGCTGAATTTTATTTCAGGATAATTAAAAATTATTAAGTCGTAATCTTTCAGCTCTCCAAAATTCTTCAGCTCATCCATTTCGAGCCCTTCTTTTTCCGCAATTCTAACCAGCTTTGAGAAGTAGTAATAATCACCTATGCTGAATTCTCCTCTACTTGCACTCCAAGCAATTCGCATAAAAAAAGGCTCATTGCAAGGATAAAAAATTTCCGAAGATTTGAGCACATGTTAGCATAAAGTTTATAAATAATTTTATTAATGAAAAACCATGCTCCAAGTGGATGTTTTTTGGGTATATGGTATTGGGGCAATGTTTGCAACCGCTGCGGCGAAACAGTTGAAAAACAGCAAATCGATGCTTGAATCAAAGTATTTCAGCGTGCTTTTGATATACCTTTCCCTGATCTTTGTGCCCGAAGCAATTTGGCTAACATGGAGCTTTCCGCACTGGGAAAGCATGCATGTCTACTCGAGTTTGACGGATATCCCAACGCCAGTGGTGGTGACTTTCATATTCCTTGACTTCCTAATTGCAATGATCGGCTTCTGGGTGGCTTATAAGCTGATAATGGCTGGAAGAGAATACCTTGCTCATGTGCAGTGGTTTATAGGCTATTTAGCTTTCTTCTTCGTTCTTACAAATGGCTGGGACTGCTTGGCATGGCAGAGATTTAGCTGGGATCCTACAGTAACTGGTGAGCTATGGGCACCCGGAAAGACTATGATGCTTGACTTCGCAAAAAGCAATGTAGCGATGACGCTATACGCAATGGCAATCCCGACACTTCTGCCACTGCTGATCGGTGGCTACATCTGGCTTAGAACTGGCAACAAACTTGCGGGGCTCAGTGATAAACAAGCTTCAAGTCAGGCTTTGAAAGGCATAATAGTCTATCTCATTGGCGTTGCGCTTGCTTTGATCTTGGCTGGAATTTCTACGCTCGCTGGCACTTACGTAGCGAACATGTGCCTTGCAACCGCGATTATCACTGCAATTGTGCTTGCAATTATTCTGCTCGCTAAGGGGAGCCTGTTCTACAGGCTTGTATCAAAAGGTTTTGTAATTTCTAAATAATTTATTTTTTATAAAATTTTGACCGCAATCCTTTTAACTATCAGTAAAAATTATTATTATGGTTCTCGGAGTTGAGGGAGAAAATATCCGACGTGTTGATCCAAACGAGATAAAAAAGGTCTGGCTGAAGTTTTACGACAAAGGCGTTAGAGGGCACATAGAGTATCCAAACATTCCCGCATACGAACTGTTAGAGGCTACTGCGAAGAGAATCCCAGATAGGAATGCAGTATACTTTTTTGGAAACTACATAACATACAAGCAGATAAAGGAAGCTTCTGACAAGGTTTTTGGTTTTTTGAAATCGATCGGCTTCGAAAAAGGTGACAAAGCCATTGTTTCCCTGCCAAACACTCCGCATTACACCCCCATAGCAAATGGTATAATGAAAGCTGGCGGCACTGTTGTGCAGTGCAATCCGCTTTACACCACAAGGGAGATAGAGTTCATCGCCAAGAACAGCGAGGCGGAAGTCATGTTCTGTCTTGATCTCATCTATGGGAACGTTGAGCCACTGGTAAATGCGGGATTATTCAAAAAAGTCATTCTATGCGGAATTCCAGACTTCATACCCGGTACATCACCAATAGAAGTCCCCGAAAAGAGAAGCGAACTCATAAGCTACGGAGAAGTGATGAAAGCAGAGAAAGCTGAAAAATACGCTCAAGTTAACCCAAAAGAAGACGTTGGAATGTTCCAATACACGGGTGGCACTACTGGCTTTCCTAAAGGGGTTATGCTGACCCACTACAACCTCGTTGTAAATGCATACCAAGTCCGTGAATGGGATCCGAAGGCTTCTCCAAGCGACGCTGGAATAGGGCTTCTGCCAGTCTTCCATGTCTATGGTATGACCATGCTGAACGCAGGGATAATAGTTGGGGGTATGGTTATTCCAGTGCCAGATCCAAGAAACTACGAACAGGCTTTGCAGTTGATTCAAGACTTCAAGATTACGACTTTCACAGCAGTTCCTACGATGTTCGTTGGCATGATGGAAGTTCTTGAGAAGCAAAAGTTCGATCTCAGCTCTTTGAGAGTTTGCACGAGCGGTGCAGCTCCTTTGCCATTAGAAGTCAAAGAAAAATGGGAAAAAATGACTGGAGTTAGGATTGCAGAAGGCTATGGCTTAAGCGAAGCTTCACCAGTTACGCACTGCAATCCTCTATACGGAATGATTAAGCCAGGTAGCATAGGAGTGCCGTATCCTGACACGATCGCTGTAGTTGTTGACGACGATGGCAACATCTTGCCTCCCGGGCAAGTAGGAGAACTTGCAATTTACGGACCACAGGTTATGAAGGGCTACTGGAAGAAAGAGGACGAGACTAAGAGAACGATCATCAACGGCTGGTTGCTCACGGGAGACATGGCAAAGATGGATGAAGACGGATACTTCTACATTGTCGATAGAAAGAAGGACCTGATAATTGCGGGAGGCTATAACATATATCCGAGAGAAGTTGAAGAAGTTCTCTATGAGCATCCCGCTGTGCTCGAAGCAGCAGTGATTGGTGTGCCAGATCCTTATCGTGGGGAAACTGTAAAGGCTTTCATACAGCTGAAGCCTGAGTATAAGGGCAAAGTGAAAGAAGAGGACATTGTAAACTTCTGCAGGGATAAGCTTGCTCCCTACAAGGTGCCAAAGCTGATCGAGTTCCGCGAGGAGTTGCCGAAGACGCTCGTCGGCAAGATTCTGAGAAGGGCTTTAAGAGAGGAGGAGATGAAGAAGAGAGGAGGCTAAATACCTCCTATTTTTCTTATAAAATCGATGTCCTCCCTCGTAATTCCTTTTAAAGCGAGAAGCGTTACAGAGTATGTCAAGATTGAAATGGGGAATATAAAAACCATAGAATCAAAGTTCCTTGCTATTATGAACATCAAAATCGCACTGGCTAATGGCTTCGCTATGTATTCAAATCTCGGACGTATTCCAAACTCCCTAACTCCTATATAAGCAGATATTGTCCAAGATACCGCATGCGAGATTACTGTAGCAACACCCGCACCTACTATCCCGATTAACGGTATCAAAAGATAGTTCAGAATTACGTTAAGAACCATTGAGAGAATCAGAGGATAGAAGTAAAGTTCTGGTCTCTCTTTACCACTGAAAATGCTACCATAGATTGCAAAAACTGGTGAGATCAGCAGAATGCAGAGAATTTGCATTGCATAAAGCCCAGAAAGATATTTCTCTCCATAAGCAAGTATTAGCAAGTTTTTGGATATTAGCATGAGCCCAAAAGCACATGGAAGGCAGAGAGCAGAAGAATATTTAAATGCTCTCAAAAATGCTCTGGTTAGATCTTCACCCTCAAGCTTCACAAATACAGGTAGCAAGACCGCTGGAATAGATATCAGGCTTATTATAGCCGTAACTATGCTAAAACCCGCTCTATAATATGCAACGTCCTCTGCTTTCAGAAAATAGCCTATCATAACAATATCCACGTTTGCAAAGATTACCGTTGGAATTGATAGTAGAGCTGTAAACGCTATAAACCTGAGAACTCTGCTTACGTCAACTTTTATTTTATTTTTAAAAAGAAAAATATATTTTTTTAGAATGTAGTAAAATAAAACCAAGAATGTGATTAATGCTGAAACAACAACTGCAAGAACCGCTCCGAATAGAGAATATCCCAGAAATATGAGCACAATCGTTAAAATAAGCTTCGAAATACCTGAAACTGAGTAATTAAGAAAGTCTGCCTTAAAATCGTCCATAGCATTTGCCATTCCGATTAGAAGCGAGGAGATCGAAGTGAACACAAGATAGAGACTTAACAATCTCAAAGGAGTTGAAATAGGCTTATCAAAAGCTGAAGCGAGATCTTCAGATAGCAATAACAGTATAACTGCCACTATAATCGTCAGAAAAATTTTCAAGTTTAAAAGAAAATGAGTGTATCCGCCCGCAAGTTTATAATCCTGAGATTTCATTGCATCCGCTATGTATCTTGTCGCAGCACTTTTTATTCCGAGATCAGAAAATATTGAGATAACTGCAACTGTTGAAAGCGAAAGGGAGTATAATCCAAAGAGTTCTGGTTTTAAAGCTCTTGCAAGGAATATTATGGTAATGAGCCCAGTTAAATTAGCTACAATCATCGAAGAGCTACTGTAAATTATGTTCCTTAGCACAAGTTTCGAGAGCACAACTTAGATATACCTTGGCTTTAAAAATAATGCTTCTAATACCTCAGAGTTAGAAATGTGTATAACCCCGAAACTCCACTGGCTTTCTTCCAATAAAAACCCCGCTTCCTTCCTCAATTCTACCTATTTCAATCCCTAAATGGCTGTCCTCAGCGGTGAACAGAAGCTCGTAATCACCGCCACCGTAAATAAAGAGCTCAAGAGCCTTCTCCTTGTCAACGTATTCAGTTAAATGAGACAGATCAAGCTTTTCAGGCTCGATCACAACTCTAACATTGCTTGCCTGCGATAGCAGATTAGCAGAAATTGCAAGGCTGTCGCTTATGTCCGTCAGAGAATTAGCAAATTCAGCAATTCTCAAACCCTCTTTTATCCTTGGCTCAGGTGTGTAAAGCCTATCAGCATATGGCAGATCTTGCCTTTCAAACCCCTTTTCGAGCATTTCAAGACTGAGCTGAGCCTTGCCGAGAGGAGCGGTGATAAAAAGCCTGTCCCCCACTTTTGCATTTGCTCTTGTTATGATTCTCTTAGCAGATCCAACAGCAAAACCCGAAATGGTCAGAATAGGAGAGAAATCGATGTCTCCTCCAGCGACTCGAACGTCAAAGCGTTCTGCCCAATCCTTAATGCCCCTCATAATGCTTCTAAAGAGTTCCTCGTCAGCTTTTTTCATAGAAATCGAGTTCAGAAAAACCATCGGCTTAGCTCCACTTCCCGCGAGATCTGAAAGTGCCACAGCGACCGCCATCTTTCCGAATTCCTCAGGCTCCATGAACTTTGGAAAATCACTTAGCTCGTTGACAGTATCGCATGTAAACACAAGAAACTCCTTGCCAAAGCGGAGGAAAGCTGAATCGTGCTTACCAGCAGGCACATCTAAGGCTTCTTTGCCAAAAAGCTCTTCAACGATCTTAAGCAGTTCGAACTCTCTCATACTCCGAGAGAATTTTGCTCGTAACATAAAGGCTTGAGTAGCTCTCTCTGCCCAAGCTAACAGCTTTGAAGTTTCCAAGCTCTCTGAGAGTGCTCTCAAAGAATTCTCCGTGGGCAAAGGCTCCTATGCAGATCGCAGTCTCACCCTTAAAAATCTCAGGGCTGAACTTATCCCCTTTTTCGCTTAAAAGCACCACATTTTTTCCCTTAACAAGATCAGACAGCTTTAAATCAACTATTTCGAGCAAATTTTTCCCATTGCCCCTTATAGCTTTATCCCTAAACAGATTTTCCATTAAACCGACAAATCTGTTGTAATTCCTTGGCAATCTCGTCTCCACAGCAACTTTTATGATCATTCCGCCAATTGTGTGAACATAGACTTCAAAATTTTTCCTCATCGGCGAGTCGAGCAGTAAAAGTAAGCATTGATGCACGATGTCAGGTCTTCCTCTTTTTTCCCTGAACTTCAGTCTCTCCATGGCTGAATGATGCTTTGAGTCATCGAGCAAAATTTCAGAGACCTTTTTTCTTCTCCTTCGAGCATCTGAGACCACTGCGGAGTGGTTTCTGATCTCTGCTGGCACAATTTCAAGGCTTGCCTCAAGAAAAATAAAGCAATCCATAGAATGACTATTCAAAGGATAAAAAATTTTGTATGCTACATTCTTCCAATGGCGATGATGTAAAGCGGTTGCTCTTCAGAGAGATTCAAAAGCTTTTTAAGCTCTTCATCGCTAAAAGCTCCCACGGGCACAGCCCCTAAATCCAGAGCGGTCGCCTGCAGAAGGATGTTTTGAGCAACATGCCCAACTTCGAAGTGCACATAGCGCACGCCCCTCTCGCCATACTTTGCAGTTGTTCTCTCGTAAATTGCGGTTATTACGATGTCAATTGCAGCATTTTTCACGCATTGCTGTCCAACTGCAATTTTCGCAAGCTCCTCTCTTTTGTCTCCGTCCAAAACTCTTACGATCGAATGATTTTGCGGAACATATCTGTAAACTCCTTCCTTAACGCCTTCAACTCCGCCTATGACTACGAAAACTTCGAGCGGGTAAAGCGCTCCCGCTGAAGGTGCGGTTCTAAAGCCACGAGGATCTGTGATGCCCTGCGCCGCCCACAAAAGCTGTGAAAGCTCCCTGATTGTAATGGGCTCATTGCTGTATTCCCTTATGGATCTTCTCTCAGCCAATGTCTTTTCTAAGGACTTTTTACCGTCTAAAGTCGGTTCTGGAAGCTTTATGGACTCGTTAAGGTGGTTATAGTCAAAAACTTTGTGTTGCTCCGAAGGCTGTGCACAAAACGCAAATATAATTACGATTAGCAAAAGGATCCAATTTTTCATGGCAAAACATTATCTGAATATCAATTAAATTTTTTGTGCTGTGGAAAGTTTTATATACTAATGCCAAATACATTATTAAACTCGCTAAACCAAGATCGAGAGCTATTCTGCTCTTGGTTTTGGTTGCGGGGGAAGGTGGGGACTATGAAACTTTACATCTGGATCTTTGTAGTCCTCGCAATTTTTTGCTTAGCTGAAGCTGTGGAAGCGGTCGGAATAAAGGTTGTGAACAATGCAGAGATTGTTCTTGGCGATAGAAGCGATAACAAGATCAAGATCATAGATGACAGAAATCTTCGGGATGGGCTCAACTACAACGATCTCGAAATTGTAGCAGAGCTAAGGAGAGGTTACGAAGATCACGACGCTATTGCAATCTGTGACGTCAATGGTGATGGATTAGGAGAAATAGTATTTGGAGATGCGAGTGATGACAGAGTTCATATTTACGACCGCAATTTGGTAGAAAAAACATCCATAGATGTTGGTTTTGAGAGCGAAGACGATCTTGCATGCGGTGACTTTGACGGAGATGGAAAAGACGAGATCGTGGTTGGAGATAGCAGTGGGAATAGGATCATAATAATTCAGGTCGGGACACAGCAGAATGAATGGAGCCCGTGGACTGCTTACATATCAATACCGCATGGTTTCTGAGGAGGAGACAGAATTGCTGTCTGCGACGTCCTTGATAGCAACAGAGCGGTTGGCTCTGACGGACGTGCAGAGATCATTGTTGCAGACACAGATGACAATATGATACACATCTATGAATACATAGGTGGGGGCGGTAGTGATAGAGGTTCTGAGATTAAAAATTTTGATGTGAAATTCCAGGTTAGGGGAAGAGATACAATTCAATACGATGTTGAGGACGAGATGGCATGTGGAGATGTTAATGGCGATGGTGTAGATGAAATTGTATACGGAAATGGCGCAGATACACATAAAATTTATGTTTACAATGCTAATGGGGGCATAAAATTCGAATTCGATGCCTATTTCGATAACGACGACGAATTGGCGGTTGGAGACGTTAACATGGATGGAAAAGATGAGATCATAAAAGGTGATGCGGACAGCGACAGATTGCACGTATACGATTTCAATGGCAACGAGATTGCGGTGATCAATGTTGACTATGAAACCGCAGACGGAGTTGCGGTTGGCGACGTCGATGGAGATACGCTCGTAGTTGAAGAAGTCTCTTGCCAAGATACAACGATTGCAAATCAGGTAATTGCAGTGATCAATGCCCCTCCAAAGAACAGTGGAGTTAACTACAACTCTGCAGACCCGCTCTATACTGACTTCTATGTTGAATACAAGAACAGAAGACAGGAACAGACAAGTTTGAGCTTTAGAACGGTTGCAGATTCCGCGTTCTCTGCAAAGTTCTCTGCAAACTTTGGAGTGTTTGGAATTGCAAAGTCAAGCATAGAGAATGGGATAAATAAGATGAGCAGAATTGAAAGGTATAGGGGAGAATCGAGAACTGTGACCATTGCTGAAGGTTTAAGGACAGAATACAGAGACTTTGTAATCGCAGCAACCTACGATGTCAGAGTTTGCGAGTTCAGAATTTTGAAACCGCAGAATCTTGCTGTCATCGATGGGCAACAGCAATACATGGTGCTAACAATTCCACGCAGTAGTCCTACGATAAGCTCAAGAGAACTCGTATTCCCTCAGGATTATACGAGCAACAGGATAACACAGATTCACACTGTGGGCAACATTCTGACTTATCCCTCCTTGGAGAGTGGACTTGTAAACTATGAAATGTCAAAAAAGATACTCTCGAGGCGTTTCACAGTTGGTAGCGGAACGCTTGACTATTACTACAGCCAAGAATCTTCCACAATAGATGAAAGCAAAAAAGAGACGTCAATAAAGAGTTATCTTGGCTATAGATCTTCCATTGGAGGTTTTGGCAATTCCATATCTGTAAGCCTCCGCGGTGATTACGGAACACAGCAGATCAGCACAGCGAAGTTGAGCTTTACAGAACAAACGGATTTCCATGTTCATTATCGCGGACACAGCGGTTTTATCAGCCAGACTGACAAAATGTATGATGCAACCTTTGTGCTCTATTACGACAATGTTGATGGACACCTTGTGTTGGACTGGCTTGTCCCAGCACATGGCTCGCATTATGCCACAGACTACAGCAGATTTGGCTCCAATTTTGGACAAGTTGCCACGAATAGAACGCAAATGACAAACATCGGTGGCTTGATCTGGGGTGAGCCCTTCGCTGCGGTTGACACCACTAATCCCTATCTCTACGTCGAGAATTCTCATGCACTCAAGGGGGCAATGATCACGATCCAGATTAAAATACAGAATGCAAAAGATCTGAGAAACATGGACATCGAGCTGAGGTATAATCCGAGTATTTTGGTTCCAAAGAACGCAAATGTTGGCTCGCTAACGCAGAACTCCTTGCTTGAGTCAAATTTGGGCACAACTGTGAAAGTTGCGTTAGTTGACCAGAATGGTATAAACGGCAATGGAACTATTTTGGCAATTGATTTTGAAGTTACTGGCAATGAGAACGAAGAATGCTCTCTAACTCTCAGCGCTTCTGGAAATAAATTGAATGGTGAAAGCGTAGCTTTCAGCATTGGAAACGCTATTTTCAGAGTGGACAGCGAAAACGCTACTGTTAGCGGATTGAGAGGAGACTGCAATGGAGATGGCAGAATAACGAGCGTCGATGCTTTGATGGCTTTACAGATGGCGGTTGGCAGAATACCTGTTAATATGGTTGCGGATATGAACAACGATTCGCAAGTCACTTCTCTCGATGCTGCACAAATACTCGAGCTATCTACCCAGACTTCTTCAACGAGAGCCTCAGAACTTATGAGCGGATATAACCCGGGCATAAAATATCATGAGATAGCGAATTACGCAAGGGTGAGGTGATAAAATGAAGAAAATACTGGTTTTTATAATTTTGCTCCTATCAATCTGCAACGTTTCAGCCATGAGCTTAAAAGTTTCGGATGCTACTGGAAAAGTTGGAGAAGACGTAAGAGTGCCAATATTCGTTGAAAAAGCGGAAAATCTCGGAAGCATGGACTTGGTGATTGCCTACAACGCAGAAATGCTAAAGATTAAGTCCGTTGGTAAAGGAGAACTGAACAAGGGGCTCATATCGTCGAATACAAATGAGCAAAATGGTATAATCTCGATCGCAATTGCGGATTCGAAGGGAATAAACGGAAACGGAGAAATTGCGGTTATAACGTTCAATGCACTCAAAGAAGGAAGCTCTGATGTCACCATTGTCGGTGCCAAGGCTTACGATGTAAACACTCACCTTGAAATTACTCTGAACTCAACCAATGGAAAGGTAACAATATCTGGGAAATCAACACCCGGATTCGAAGCCTTGCTTGCGATTGTAGCGCTCCTAATGCTTGCTCTAAGGAGGAAAGCATGAAATTACTTATTTTTTTAGTTCTTGCAATTCTAATAATTCCATTAGCTTCAGCAAAGGGAGACTGCAATTCAGATGGTAGAATAACAAGCGTTGACGCTCTAATTGCATTAAAGATGTCTGTTGGAAAAATTGAGCCAAACCAAAGCGCAGACATGAACAACGATGGCTTTGTAACTTCATACGACGCGTTCAGAATTCTGATGCTTGCTACTGGTGATGAAGAAGAGCTTTTCTTTCTGCTCGAAGATGCGTTGCAAGGCTACGATCTGAGCAAAATCTCGGGAGAGAGAATGAACTGGGTAATAGCAAAGAGAGATGGCTCAAAGCTTACCATTGGCGTTGTTGTTGAAGGTGGGAAAATTAAAGACTTTGTTAAAGGTGAAATTTCGAATCCCACAATAACCGCTTACACAAGTGAAGACACAGTCAGAAGACTTTTAGCTTCCAAGAGCCCTGATGAGCTTGGAAATGCTCTGAAAAATGGCGATATTAGGCTTGAAGGCGTTGGAATAGTGAATCAGATAAAAGTTGGATTTATGAACTTGCTAACAAAACTGGTGGGGTAGTGAAGAGTTTTGTAAATGTTATCCTATTGCTTTTTATCGTTTTTTCTGGTTGTTCGGAGGCAAAGATATACCATATTTCGCCAAGTGGGAATGATGATAACGATGGAAGCGAAGAAAGACCTTGGAAATCGCTTTCAAAGCTTAACGAGCTCTCAGCTGGCGACACCGCAATCCTGCATGGCAGGTTCAATGAAGCGGTCGATTTAGAGGTCTCAGGAACAAAAGATGCTCCAATAAGCATAATTGGAGCAAATGCGGTCATCGATGGAAGTGGTGTAGACAGGGATGGGTTTGTTATTAGACCCAACGTGTCTCATGTTGTAATAAAACAGCTTCGCATAACTAATTTCAACAATCACTGGGCTCTCGCCTTATATGGCAACAATTCGCATATAACGATCAGCGATGTCGAGATTGACAATTCCGACACTGGAATTCATTTAACCGCAGGCTACAGCGGTGAGCAACCAATGTTTGGTGTGGTCTTTAATGTTATAATTGAAAACGTCAGGTCGCATGATAACGCAATCGGAGGACTTGACTGCACCCCTGGGCCTTGTTACGATCTGATTATAGTTAACAGCTCCTTCTACAACAATGGAATCCAAGCTGGCTTCGGTGCGGACGGCATTGCTATCGAAGTGGGGGACAACATTCTGATAAAGGGCACAACTTCGATGAACAACGGTGGCGACGGAATAGACATCGGCTCGAGAAATCCGCTTTTCATAAGAAAGAATGCAAATGTCACGGTTAGAGAATGCATAATTGCAAACAATGCAATGCAAGGACTGAAGCTCTGGAGTGGTGGAAAGGCGATTAATTGCCTGATTCACTCGAACGGACTTGAAGGGCTTGTCTTGGTTTACAATGGCGAATATCTGATACAGCACTGCGATGTTGTTAAGAATGCTTTCAGCGGTGGTTATGCATTCACATCTGGCTATCCCGAACCGGAACCCCTTGGGACTCAGGATTCTCTAACTGTAAAGATAGAGAACTCGATATTCGCTTTCAACGGTGGAGAAAATCCAGTGGGTATATGGATCAGTAAAAAGGATAAATTTTCAAGTAAGAACAGCATATATTTCAGCAGAGAAGACGAAGAGATCTACTTCGAGGATACGGGCGAATCGATAACGAGAGAGGAAATCGTCAAATTAAACGGACAAAACCTTGCATTGGACCCCGAGTTCATAAGCCTTGAGGGCAATGAGTTCCATTTGAAAGCGACAAGCCCAGCGATTGATAAAGGTGCTGTGGGAGCCGAGATCGACTTGGACTACAATCCGAGACCCTACGGGAAGGGCTACGACATAGGTTGCTACGAATTTACTCCCGCTCCTAAATTAACTCCAAGGACTATGGTCACAACGCCCGCAAAAACGATAACTTCAGCAACTCCTGCTGAAACACCAAAACCCGCAATTCCGGGATTTGAAATTTCATTAGCCTTGCTCGTTGTTGTCTCAATTGCCTGCATGCTGGTTAGGAAAAGGCAATAGAGTCAGATTTTATTAAATAATTTTAAAAAATTAAACCTGTTGATAAATCCTAACGGTCTCTTCGCAATCCCACTTAATTGAAGGATTTACAGGATCAGCACAGCCCTGAGGCTTTAGAATTCTGAATTTAACGCTCCATGCTCCGCTTTCAATCGGACACTTTGCTTTAAAGGGCTGGTTTTCGCTAAGAATTTCGCAGTTTTTGACTTTCCAGCCAATCTCCTCGCAACTCCAAAGCTTTCCAGTTATTTCGCATGGCGAGATCTTCGCATCGACAAGCTTCGCATTCGAAGGCAAATTTAGATTGCTAAGCGTCGCAATTCCATCTCTCGCGATACTGCACTTCGCATTCTCCTTGTCCGCTCTGCAAGAACTGCTCTCTTCTGCACAAAGGCTAAGAACAGACGCTAAAGCCAATAGTAGCGCCAAAGCTACTATTTTCTTTTTCATTCCAATCCCCGAAAACTCATGACGAAGAAGTATATAAATTAATCGTATTTGAATCATTTTAACTCGGAACTCGAAAGATTTTAATCTTTTAAAGGCAAAGGTGATCATGGAAGTCAGGTTGGAAGGTTCAATCGTGCTCTACGAAGACAAGAAAAGAGTTGCATGGGTTGATTTCACCGCAAAGTGGAATGAGATTGAATTGCTCGCAACCCAAGTAGAGAAGGGCATGGAAGGAAAAGGCTACGCATCTCAAGCGGTTGAAAACGCTCTTATCTTTGCAAGAGGTTTCGATAGTATAAAAGTCTCTTGCCCCTACATAAAGAGATGGATTGAAGAGAACGGTTTTGATAAGGACGTGCAATACACTCGAAAATTGCAATTCAAAGAAGCTGTTGCAAAATTCAACAAATATCGCTCACCCGAAGCAAATGCGGAGATTCTGGAAATTGGCGACGATTTTGCAGTTGTTAAGATAACAGGACCATTTTGCGTAAGCTGTGGACTCTTTGATTACTTCGAAGACATTGCAATTGAGGCGAATGCAAGAGTGACTGATCACAAAGAAGCTGAGGACGGCTTTATCGTTAGATATGGGGTTGGAGAACAAAATTTTCCTCGCCCTAAGGCTTAGATTTTGGTTGTAGTTTCAACGAAGTGGCTCAGGTAAGAACTTTCGTCAAATCTTTCCTCCATCACTTCAATCACTTCCTAATCCCACCAATTTTTACCTGTAACCCAAACTATCATTGCAACGTGTAAAAGTCCGACTAAGAAAATTGTTCCAAAAAAAAGAGCCTAACTATCTTTACAAGCCACGGAGCAATTGTTGCTGAGATTAGCAAGTAGAGCATTCTGCGCAATATGACTTCAATAACGTTTCTACTGTCTCAATTTCTCGTAAATTATGTGAGGAGAAAATTTCTGGATAGCTACAATCCTTCGAACACACCTATTATCGCAGTATAAAAATTAGTTTAAATTAGAGTTGTCTTAAGGATATAAAGGTAAGGGCTCGTCAACGCGAGCAAAAAGAGGAGTATTAAAAACCTTGACTGAATTTTATATAAATATATGATACGATGCCCATAGAAATAGCTGAAATAGCGGTAATAAAATAGAATTCGGACATCTCTGTTAAATTCAACATTAAGACTGCTGAGCCAGCTATAATCCATCCTTTTGGATGAACACCAAAACAAATGTCTTTTTTATCGCTTAAGGACCCTTTTCCAGCAAAATAAATTGCAGGAATTAAAAAATTTGATATAAGAATAGCGTAAACGACTCCTCTTATTATCCCACCAAGGAAAACTTTAACTCCCTCCTCGCCATAAGCGATTACGGACAAAACTGCTAAGCAATAGAAAAATACGCTAACAGAAATTATAGATAGCAGATAATACCCCAAATCATATTCTTTATTGTCTATTTGCTATTTCTTTTTCTTCAATTGATGCAGCAGTTGCTATGAATCTGGGCACGTGTTTGATGTCTGCGATGCTATATCCAAATTTCATGAGAATGAAGAAAATTCCAAGTATAGAGAAAGCCAAGAGAAAGATTGTAAGATTGAGGATCGTTACCGCCTTAACTTCACTCATTCCATGGATTCTAATAAGTTCATAAGCTTCCCAGATAAGAAGGAGCAGAATAAAAAAGAAAATAAAAACTATTGCGGCCATTCGTCTCTTTCCGCTCACATTTCTTTTTCCCGCTGAGATACTCATAAACCTTACTATCTTAGGCATTGCAAATTTGGGTATTTTTACAAGCTTGTGAACAATGATTCCAGAGACAGGACTGAAGTGTTCTCTGCAAATTTTGTTTTTGATCTCGGTAACATCAGAAAAGAACTCATAATTTTCTCCTGCGGTGACGAATTCTGAGTCGATGAATTGGCAGGAAAATTGAAAACCAGAAGAATATGAAGAATGGGTAGAGTTTGAGCATTTCTAGCAAAACTTCTCTCCATTTCTCTATCGTAAACATTCCTTTGGCAAGCAGCACTCCAGCTACCATTCCAAAAACCAATCCGGGAATCATCGACACCTTTTTTGCAGTATTTTCTAAATCTTTTTCTTTAACAAGTTTCATTTTATATAGCTCAACCACCGTCTTTCTGTCGAGTTCTATAAGAATTAGCCCAAAGATACTAAAAAGCGCGCTTAATAATAAATCAAAGTTCCAGAAACGAGTCCAGGCCAATAAAAAGCTTAAAAAGACAAGAATACGTCTTATCATCAAACTGCTGGGAAAATGGAAAAGATGTGGCAAATTGTTGTAATAGAGCTGGTAAACTACGAGAAAGAAACCTCCAACTGCAAAAGCTGTGAAAAGCTCCACTCCGATGTAATAAGAGATTATAGTTGTCCCAACAACGATTAAAGGCTCGAAGAACTTAATTATTGATTCATATCTCTTTATGGGGGCTTTTCTCATTTTTCTAAGGTTTTTGCTCAAAATGTAGGCTAAGTCGAAAACAATTGAGATCAGAAGGGCAAAAAATAGGCTTGTCTCAACTGGTAAAGAGAAAAAGAAGTAAAAAAGAGCGGCGAAAAGAGGAATCCAAGCTAAAAAATCAATAAGAAGAAGGTTTATTAATTTCATATCCTACAAACCATTGAAAGTATAGGTCCACAAACCGTTGCACATGCAGGAGCGCAGGCGTATTTTTCGCAGAAGTATGCCAATGGTCCAAGTCTTCCGCACTGAATAGAGCACATTCCCGAACAGAATCCACTACAAGTTGCAGCACAGATACTCGGATTGCCTGTGCAGTAGTAGCTACAGGTATAGGCACAAGCAGTCCCCCAAATAGCTGAACAGATCCAGCTACAGCCACCAATTGAGGCTAAATTGCAGATTATAAAACATGCAGTCACTCCAGCCATACCACATTAAACTCCTCCAAGAGAGTAGAACTATCACGGGAGCTCATAGAACAGGATGAGCAAACCCAGCGCCATTAGCATAATCGAAGCCAGAAATTGCTTCTTGTCAAAAGTATCTCTCTTTAGTTCTTCTTTTATTGCCTTACTGACAATTGTTTCGACCTCTCTTTTCTTCTCCTCTCCCAATTCAAATCCTGCCTTTTCGTTTGCCCAGAGTATTTTCAAAGGCAGAATCGAAAGTCTAAATCTCCATAATCTGGAGTTCATTGAGAAGCCTATGGCGAATAGAAGAGCACCAAGCAAGGTTTTAAGGTAGAACAATTGCTCGCTCATTCACATCACATCCGTTTCCTTGCTATATCAATGAAGTTGAAGAAAAATATTATTCCAAGCATAACGTATTCTGGCTGAAGTTGCTTTGGTAGCAGAATTAAGATTGCAAATCCAAAGAGAAAGCCAATGATGCTGTAGAAATACGGTATATTCTTTGCTTTAACTATTTCCAGAATGGTCACTGTGACACCCACGATTACACAGGCTATAAATAGTCGAGAACCAATTATGAACGCTTCTTCTGAGCCAGCAATAGCGTGGATTAGCAGAAAGACTGCAGAAATAATTAAAAGGGCGATTGTAATTCCTGAAATCAGTTTCTGCCTTCTGAAAAGCTTTTTATTATTAATCAGTCTCTCACCCCCTCGATTTGAATTCAGCTTGTTGAACTTTTAGCATTTTCTAATCGCCACTGGAAAATTTTATTATTTCGATTGGGTTTAATCCAGCCAGCTTCATGCTACAACCTCAGTATACTTCTGTAGCACGAAGGTTAATAAAATCATCAGGAACAGCATCACCCTGAGTGCAATTTCGAATTCTTCTCCGAATTTCCCATGGCTCAAATTCTTGAAGACAATGTCACTTGAAGATAAGGCTAAAGCAAATCCCAAGCTCAGAAGAATTGTTATGAAAGTCTCTATTTCATAGAATTTCCCGAGATATAAGCCGTATAGACCAAAAACTGCTAGAGAGTAAAGCATTAAAAAAATACCGATGAAAAAGAATACCCTTCTTATTTGCATACTTTCACCCTTTTGCAAACTTCTTCAGCACCTTTTCCTCAACCTTAGAATTAGCAAGAGTATTGCCAAAAGAAGGAATGCCCATCCGAGTAACCCCTGAAATATCGAAACTTCGTATCCCTTTATTGAGGCGAAGAGTAAAATTCCGTTC